>NZ_WWIC01000338.1:0-32612 GCF_009872555.1 Streptomyces sp. SID5643 | reverse complement strand
AGGGGCAGACACCCCCGCCCCCGTACCCCGCGTACGGCTACCCCCAGCAGCACCCCCAGCCCCACCCCGCTTACGGCGGCCTCGGCTCCACCCCGCCCTACGGCCCGCCGCCCTACGGCACGACCCCGCCGTACGGCCCCCCGCAGCCGCAACGGGGGAGGGACGGCCGTTCCACCGCGCTGCTCGTCGTGATCGCCCTGGTCGTCGCACTCGCCGCGGGCGGGTCGGTGTACGCGCTGATGCAGGGCGGCGGCGAGGACCGGGCCGACGACCGCCCCGGCCCCACGCAGAGCACGGGCACGACCCCGACCACTCCGGGTCCGTCCCCCACGACCTCGCAGCAGGACACCGCCCCCTCCCCGGCGGGCGGCACGATTCCGGCCGGGTACCTCGGCACCTGGACCACGACCATCGACAACGCCGACGGCGAGCACAGCCGTTCGCTCACCCTCCAGCAGGGCGAACCGGGCGACACGGTCCTGTCCCTCGTGGCCGACGGCCCGACCAAGGACGGCGGCACCTACCACTGCGTGTTCGAGGGGCGGCTCACCGCGGAACCCGGCACCGGCGGCGCGCTGAGCATCGGCCCGTCCACCGTGAAGGTCGGACAGCCCCGCACCGCCTGCACCCCGGGCGCGGCCACCGAGGTGACCCTCCTGTCGGACGGCACGCTGGAGCGGGTGAACACGAGCAGCGGGGAGCGGTTGACGTACACGAGGCAGTGACCAACTGCCCCCGGCCACCTGGCGGTTGAACGTTCGGCGAATTCCGGCCGACGACAACCGGCCGGGCGCTGGCACGGCCGTACGGTGACCGGACGAGCGAATCGTCCGGGCGGCGGCGGGGGCACCCACGGTGGAGTGGTTGAGCGCGGAGAACCTCGTGGCCGTCGCCACGGCCCTCCTCGGCATCATCGTCTCGGGCGTGATGGTCTGGTACGAACGCCGGACACCGCGCCGCTGGGGGCACCGCCCACGCCCTTGAGGCAGTGGGGGAGGGTCGGCTACCGGGTGCAGATGGACAACCCCATCGGCGACGACGTGCGCTCGGGCCGCGCCAACCGCCGCCTCGGCCTGTTCGACGAGGCTCCCGGCATGTCGGACGCGACGCTCGTCCTGTTGCGCATCGAGAACGACGGCTCGCAGGGCATCGACCGCGACGACTACACCGGCCCCGAAGTCCACGGACTGACCGCGGTGTTCGCCGGCCGGACCGTCCGCGGTGTCTCGGTCACCCAGCCTTCGGACACCGACCACCTCATGGACCACTTCACCGCGGCACGCGGCTTCGCCCACGACGGCAACACGCTGCGCATCCCGCGCGTCCCGCTCAACCGCGGCGACCACTTCAAGCTGCTCGTCCTCCTCTCCGGCGGTGACGTCGGGGACGAGATCCGGCTGGTCGGCGGCCTGCGCGACGGCGAGGTGCACCCCAACCGCAGCGCCACGCCGGACGAGAAGCCCCCGCTGTTCAGCAGGGCCGCACGGCTGATCACCATCGCGCTCACGACGAGCGTGGTCACCCTGGCGGCCATCGTCGTCGCCCAGGACGACACCCCGCCCCCGATCGGCTGCGCGAGCGGCACCCTCACCCTCACCGGCTCCACCGCGTTCGTGCCGGTCCTGCGCGAGGTGGCCGCCAGGTACGAGCGGGACTGCGGCGGCGACCCCGCCATCGACGTGGACGCCCACGGCTCGACGGCGGGGCTCCGCGAGCTCACGGCCGCCGGTGACCGGGCAGAACGGGACTCCCGGGGCTCCCCGCCGGTCGTGGCCCTCCCGGACGGCCCCAAGCCGGCCGGTCTGCCCGATCTGCGCGAGAACCGGGTGGCGGTGTCCGTCTTCGCGCTCGTGGTCAACGACGACGTGAGGCTGACGAACCTGTCCGGCGACGACGTCCGGCGCCTGTACCGGGGCGAGATCCGCAACTGGCGGCAGCTCGGCGGCGCGGACCTGCCCGTGCGCCTCGTCAGCCGGGACGCCAACTCCGGGACGCGACAGGTCTTCCAGCGCCGGGTGCTGGGCCGGGGCGAGATCGCCAACTCCTCCGTCGACTGCGTCCACAAGGACGACCCCACGGCGACCGTCCTGCGCTGCGAACTGGACTCGACCGAGCAGGTCCTGGCGACGGTCGCCGGCCTCCCCGGCGCCGTCGGCTACAGCGAACTGAACCTCGCCGCCCGGGCGAAGGGCCTGCGCGTACTGCGCCTGGACGGCGACCCGCCCTCCGTCGACGCCATCGAACACGGCACGAGCGCCTACCCCTACCGCGAGATCGAGTACGCCTACACCTACTGCCGCCCCCCGGCCGACTCCCTGGGCTCCAGCTTCCTCACGTATCTGGCCCGCGGCAACGGCCAGGACGTCATCCGCACCCACGGCCACCTGCCGTGCTGGACCCCGGAAGGGCTCACCCTGTGCGCGCGGGACGGCGGGCGCTGAGGCTCCTCACCGCGGCTCCGGCGGACGCTGGCGCGGCATGTTCGGCCGGGCCCCGCCGTGCGGCGGCACCGGGAACCGGCCGTTCACCCCCGGCTCGGGGCCGCGGCCCGGTCCCGGGAAGACGACCGTCTGGAGCCCCGCCGGCGCGGCACACCCCGACCGGAACTCGCCCATCCAGTCGGCGGTCTCCACCCGCACCAGTTCCGTCATGTCCTCGGAGAACCTCCGCAGCACCCCGAGGCACCGCTCGGCGGCCTCGCCGGCCGTGCCCTCGGCCGGGCCGAGCACCTCCCGCACGCTCTCCGCCGCCCAGTCGAACTGCAACGCCTGAAGTCGCCGCTGCACGGCCTGCGCTGTGGCCACGTCCCGCATCCACCCGGACGTCACCCCGAAGTACCGGTCGACCCCCACGCAGGCCGCCCCCACCAGCAGCGCCAGACACCCCCACGCGGCGACCCCGCCCGCGACCCCGGTCAGATCCAGCAGGGGCAGCGCAACCCCGGTGACCGCCCCGGCCGCGGTCCCGCAGCGCAGCACCCGCGCGCACCGCCGCTTCCACACCCGGTCCGTGAGGTACCAGGCCGCCGTCCGCAGCGCCCCGCGCTCCACCCACCGGTACAGCTCGTCCAGCCGGACCGCCGGCTCGCCCCAGTCCCCGAGCGGGAAGACCCGCCCCGTCAGATCGCCCGGCCGCAGCCCGGCCGCCGCCTGCTCGCCCCGCCCGTCCTGAGGCGGCCCCTCGGGCTGCATCTCCGGCTGACCCACCCGGCACTCCTCACTGACCACGAATGACCACGTACGGTTCACTCACCGATCACGCTGCGCGATGGACGAAAACCCGCATCCGGAACGCGCCCGACCCTTCCTACCTCCCAATGGGTGGCGAAGATGTAGCTTTCGCCTCTTTTCCGCCCGGAAGTATTCCTTGATCGGGTATAGGGCGCGAGGGGGACTCACTCGAAAGAGTGCTGGGGCGACGGCAGCTCCGACCACGTAGGCTCGTGCCGAACGGGAAAACCCGTACCGAGCAAGGAGCTGATCGTGATCCCCGGTGGTGGCCAGCCCAACATGCAGCAGCTGCTCCAGCAGGCCCAGAAGATGCAACAGGACCTGGCACAGGCGCAGGAGGAACTGGCGCAGACGGAGGTCGACGGGCAGGCGGGCGGCGGTCTGGTGACGGCCACCGTCACCGGCGCCGGAGAACTGCGCGCCCTGAAGATCGACCCGAAGGCGGTGGATCCCGAGGACACCGAGACCCTCGCCGACCTGGTCGTGGCGGCCGTCCAGGCGGCCAACGAGAACGCGCAGACGCTCCAGCAGCAGAAGCTGGGCCCGCTCGCGCAGGGTCTGGGCGGCGGCGGCATCCCGGGCTTGCCGTTCTGACCCGCCGCACCGCCTTCCTCGGACGGGCGGCAGACAACTACGGTACGTACGGGACGGTGCGTACCGACCCCGCAGACCCAGGAAGGGCAGTCCGTTGTACGAAGGCGTGGTCCAGGACCTGATCGACGAGCTGGGGCGGCTGCCCGGCGTCGGTCCGAAGAGCGCCCAGCGGATCGCCTTCCACATCCTCCAGGCGGAGCCGACGGACGTACGGCGCCTCGCGCAGGCCCTGATGGAGGTCAAGGCGAAGGTCCGCTTCTGCGCGACCTGCGGCAACGTCGCGCAGGAGGAGCTGTGCAACATCTGCCGCGACACCCGCCGCGACCCGGCCGTCATCTGCGTGGTCGAGGAGCCGAAGGACGTCGTGGCGATCGAGCGCACGCGTGAGTTCCGGGGCCGCTACCACGTCCTCGGCGGCGCGATCAGCCCGATCGACGGGGTGGGCCCCGACGACCTGCGCATCAGGGAGCTCCTGGCCCGCCTGGCGGACGGGACGGTCACCGAGCTGATCCTGGCCACGGACCCGAACCTGGAGGGCGAGGCGACGGCGACGTACCTCGCCCGCATGATCAAGCCCATGGGCCTGAAGGTCACCCGCCTGGCCAGCGGCCTCCCGGTGGGTGGGGACCTGGAATACGCGGACGAGGTCACCCTCGGACGCGCCTTCGAGGGGAGACGACTCCTAGATGTCTGACGCCACGCTGCACGCGACCGACCAGAACCCGGACGATTTCGCGGTCCAGATCGCGGACCAGATCGAGAGCTTCCTGGTCGCCGTCACGGAGGTCGCGAAGGGCGACGAGCCGGAATCGGCCGTGCCCTTCCTCCTCCTGGAGGTCTCCCAACTCCTCCTGGCCGGCGGCCGGCTCGGTGCGCACGAGGACATCGTGCCCGACGAGCGCTACGAGCCCGACTCGGGTCCCGAGCCGGACGTCGACGAGCTCCGCGAGAACCTGGCCCGCCTGCTGGACCCGATCGACGTCTACTCCGAGGTCTTCGACCCCTACGAGCCCCGCAAGGCTCCGGTTCCGGCCCGCATCTCCGACGACCTCACGGACGTCATCACGGACCTGCGCCACGGCATGGCCCACTACCGGGCCGGCCGCACCACGGAGGCGCTGTGGTGGTGGCAGTTCTCCTACTTCTCCAACTGGGGCTCCACCGCCTCGGCGAGCCTGCGGGCCCTCCAGTCGGTCCTCGCCCACGTCCGCCTCAACCAGCCCCTGGCCGAACTCGACGGCCTGGACACGGACCAGGGCATGGGCGACGACACGCTGGAGATCGAGGCGGGCAGGGTGATGGTCGAGGAGATCGCGGAACCGCTGGGGCTGCGCCCGGCGAAGTAGCCGGTCAGATCCGAACGGCCGTGCCGCTCACGCCGATTCCGCTGTCCGGGTCCGCCGGCACCGTCACCGTGATCGTGCTCGGGCGGCCCATCTCCGCGCCCTGGTGGATCGTCAGGGTGGCCGGTACCGGGGTGAGTCCGAGTTCCCTGAGGTAGCCGCCGAACGCGGCCGCCGCCGCTCCCGTCGCCGGGTCCTCGGTCACGCCGCCCGGCGGGAACGGGTTGCGGGCGTGGAAGACGGTGGGGGACTCGCGCCGGACGAGGTCGATCGTGGTCCAGTCCCTGCGGGCCATGAGGGCGGTGAGCGCGGGCATGTCGTAGTCCAGGTCCGCCAGCCGGTCCCGGGTCGCGGCGGCGATGACCGGGTGCCAGGCCCCGGCGAAGGCCACCCGGGGCGGCAGGGCCGGGTCCAGGTCGCCTGCGGACCAGCCGAGGATCGCCAGCAGTTCGGAGAGGTCCGCGTCGTCGAGGGGGACCGTACGCGGGGCGACGCTCACCAGGGTCGCCATGAGGGTGCCGTCCGCCGCCCGGTCCGTCGTGACGGTGACCAGGCCCGCCGCGGTGCGCAGCAGCAGCCGTCCGGTGCCGTGCCGCTCCGCGTGGGCGACCGCGGTGGCGATCGTGGCGTGGCCGCAGAACGGGACCTCGGCGAGCGGGCTGAAGTACCGGACGGTCAGGGAGCCGTCGCAGCCCTCCCGCACGAACGCCGTCTCGGAATAGCCCACTTCGGCCGCCGTCGCCAGCATCGCCGCGTCGTCGGCACCGCTCGCGTCGAGCACCACACCGGCCGGGTTGCCGCCCTTGGGGTCGGTGCTGAACGCCACGTAACGCGATATCTCCATGCCCAGACGGTAGCGCCCGGCCCCCGGGTCACGCAGCGTGATTTGGCGGCCTCCTGTACGGGCCCTGGACGCGCGTTGTACGGCCCCTGAACGACGAAACGCGAGGCTGGAGTCACTTCCACCGCCAAGACCGCGGAGAGAAGCCGACACCCCCTCGATCCCACGGAGATGTCATGAACCGTCGCCCCGCCCGCCGGCGCATAGCCGTAGCCGCCACCACCACCGCCGTCCTGGCCGCCGGCACCTTCGCCCTCGGTGCCGGGATCGCCGGGGCCGACGCCGGGAGCAAGGGCGGACAGCACGCCAAGCCGGTGACCAAGGCGCAGGTGCTCGGGCTGTTCGACCGGTGGAACGCCGCGTTGCAGACCGGTGACCCGAAGAAGGTCGCCGACCTGTACGCGAAGGACGCGGTCCTGCTGCCGACGGTCTCCGACCGGATCCGCACGGACAGAGCCGGCATCGTCGACTACTTCGAGCACTTCCTCCAGAACAAGCCGCAGGGCACGAAGATCGAGTCCGTCGTCAACGTCCTCGACCGTGACACCGTCATCGACACCGGTGTGTACGAGTTCGAGCTCACCGACCACGGCACGGGCGCGAAGAGCACCGTCAAGGCCCGCTACACCTACGCCTACGAGAAGCAGCCGAACGGGAAGTGGCTGATCGTGAACCACCACTCCTCGAAGATGCCGCAGGGCTGAGAGGGGTCAGCCGCCGCCCCGGTGGGACGCCCGTAGCGTGATCGTCACGCACAGGCCGCCCCCCGGAGCGTCCGTCAGCGCCACGGTCCCGCCGTCGTCCGTCGCCAGTTGCCTCACGACGGCGAGGCCGAGGCCGGAGCCGGACTTCCCGGTCAGGCCCTGGCCTCGCCAGAAGCGGTCGAAGGCACGGGACTTCTCGGCATCCGACATGCCGGGCCCCTCGTCAAGGACCGACACCCCCACCACATCGCCCCGGGGCTCCACCGACACGGTGATCGTCCCGCCGTCGGGCGAGACCTCCAGGGCGTTGGAGAGCACGTTGTCCAGCATCTGGTCCAGATGACCAGGGCCGGCCAGCACAGACGGCCGGCCGTCGGTACTCCCCCTGAGCGCGATGGTGACTCCGCGCTCGTCGGCGGCCGGCCTCCACACGGCGAGCCGCTCCCGCACGATGTCCGTCAGCGGGAGCGGCTCGGCCGCCGTCACCTTCGCCTCGGCCCGGGCCAGCACCAGCAGCCCGCTGACCAGCCGGGTCATCCGGACGACCTCCGCGGTCGCCTGCTCCACGTCCTCCCGGACGAATTCGTCGTCGACGCCGTCCGCGATGTTGTCCAGGGACAGCCGCAACGCCGTGAGAGGGGTGCGCAGTTGGTGGGAGGCGTCCGCGACGAAGATGCGCTGGGCCGCGATCAGGGTGTCCAGGCGTTCGGCGCCCTGGTTGAGGGTGCGCGCCAGGGTCTGGGTCTCGGGCGGGCCCGTCACGGGGGAGCGGGCCGTCAGATCGCCGTCGCTGAACTTGCTGGCCATGTCGTTGAGCTGGCGCAGCGGCCGGGTGAGGCGCCGGGCCACCGCGGCGCCGAGCAGGGCGGCCACCCCCAGGACGAGCACGGCGAGCACCGCCCGGAAGCCCCAGATCTGCCACAGCCGCCTGGTCATCTCGTCGGTCGAGTACAGGATGCGCACGGCGCCGACGACCCGGTCGGTGCCGGCCGCGCGGGCCGGCACCGTGATCTCCAGCTCGGGTCCCCAGATGACGGAGGAGCCCCAGTCGGTCGTGGAACGGCCCTCCCGAAGGGCTTTGGTCAGGGCCGCGTCCGGCGTCGGCCGCGGCAGGTCCGCCGGGCAGTCGGCGGTGCGGGTCACCTGGATCTCGTCGTCGTAGGCCTTGGCCATCTCCTCCAGCGCCCGGCAGGAGGCGGCCCGGCCGTCACCCAGCAGCAGGGCCATGGCGTCGGCCTCGCGCAGGACGGACGACCTGGTGTCGTCCCGCAGCTGGTCCGTGAGCGTGAACGCCACCGGCACGGTGAACAGCGCGATGGCGACCGCCACGAGCAGGACGTAACTGCGGACGAGCTGGCGGATCATGAGACGGCGCCGTCCCCGCCGGTGTCCTGCGCGATCTCCAGCCGGAAGCCGACCCCGCGCACCGCCTCGATGGTGATCGCCCCGGCGAGCTTGCGCCGCAGCGCCGCCACGTGCACGTCCAGCGTCTTCGTCGGGCCGAACCAGTTCGCGTCCCAGACCGCTTCCATGATCTGCTCGCGCGACATCAGCGCCCCGGGCTCCTCGGTGAGGAAGGCCAGCAGGTCGTACTCCTTGGGGGCGAGGGCGACCTCCTCGCCGTCCAGGCGCACCCGGGCCGCCTTGCGGTCGATCGTCAGGCGGGTGCCGTAGCGGTCGGGACCGGCGCCGGGCGTGCCCGCGGGGGTCTGGGGCCGCGTGCGGCGCATGACGGCCCTTATCCGGGCGATGACCTCCCGCACGCCGAACGGCTTGGAGACGTAGTCGTCCGCGCCGAGCTCCAGGCCGACCACCCGGTCCGTCTCGTCGCTGCGGGCGCTGATCACGATGATCGGGACGTCGCCGCGCTCGCGCAGCGCCTTGCAGACGTCGAGACCGTCGGTGTCGGGCAGGCCGAGGTCGAGCAGGACGACGTCGTAGGGACCCTCGTGTTTCAGGGCCGCCCCGCCCGTGGTGACCCACTCGACCTCGAAGCCGTAGCGCCTGAGGCCCCGGCGCAGGGACTCGGCGACCGGTTCATCGTCTTCCACCAGGAGTACGCGCACAGCCGAACCCTAGTGCTTGAAAGTTGTGTGACCGGGGCCGCGGCTCGTGCGATTGTGACGCCGGGCACTTTCCCGAGTGGCCGGTGTCCAGATGGGCATGAGCGACTCTGGACGGGCCGGCCGATATCTCACCATGCGATATCGCGGAAGGGATATTCGGACGCTCGTTAGACTGAGCCGACCGCGGTACGAATGCGTATGAGCGGATAGAGACGGATTGAGCGAGGAGCGCACGTGGGCCTTGTCGTGCAGAAGTACGGAGGCTCCTCCGTAGCCGATGCCGAGGGCATCAAGCGCGTCGCCAAGCGGATCGTGGAAGCGAAGCAGAACGGCAACCAGGTGGTTGCCGTGGTTTCCGCGATGGGCGACACGACGGACGAGCTGATCGATCTCGCCGAGCAGGTTTCCCCGATGCCTGCCGGGCGCGAGCTCGACATGCTGCTGACCGCCGGAGAGCGGATCTCCATGGCCCTGCTGGCGATGGCGATCAAAAAGCTGGGCCACGAGGCCCAGTCGTTCACCGGCAGCCAGGCGGGTGTCATCACCGACTCGGTCCACAACAAGGCCCGGATCATCGACGTCACGCCGGGCCGGATCAAGACCTCGGTGGACGAGGGCAACATCGCGATCGTGGCGGGTTTCCAGGGTGTCTCCCAGGACACGAAGGACATCACCACCCTCGGCCGCGGCGGCTCCGACACCACGGCGGTTGCCCTCGCGGCCGCCCTCGACGCCGACGTGTGCGAGATCTACACCGACGTCGACGGTGTGTTCACCGCCGACCCGCGTGTGGTGAAGAAGGCCCGGAAGATCGACTGGATCTCCTTCGAGGACATGCTCGAACTGGCGGCGTCCGGGTCGAAGGTGCTGCTCCACCGCTGTGTGGAGTACGCCCGCCGGTACAACATCCCGATCCACGTCCGGTCCAGCTTCAGCGGACTTCAGGGCACGTGGGTCAGCAGCGAGCCGAAGCAAGGAGCAAAGCAGGTGGAGCAGGCTCTCATCTCCGGTGTCGCGCACGACACCTCCGAGGCCAAGGTCACGGTCGTCGGCGTGCCGGACAAGCCGGGCGAGGCGGCCTCGATCTTCCGCACGATCGCCGACGCCGAGATCAACATCGACATGGTCGTGCAGAACGTGTCCGCCGCCTCCACGGGCCTGACGGACATCTCCTTCACGCTGCCGAAGACCGAGGGCCGCAAGGCCATCGACGCGCTGGAGAAGAACAAGGCCGGCATCGGCTTCGACTCGCTGCGCTACGACGACCAGATCGGCAAGATCTCCCTGGTCGGCGCCGGCATGAAGACCAACCCGGGTGTCACGGCCGACTTCTTCACGGCCCTGTCCGACGCGGGCGTGAACATCGAGCTGATCTCGACCTCCGAGATCCGCATCTCGGTCGTCACGCGCGCCGACGACGTGCCCGAGGCCGTCCGCGCGGTGCACTCCGCGTTCGGGCTCGACTCCGACAGCGACGAGGCCGTCGTCTACGGGGGCACCGGCCGCTGATGGCCGATCTCCGACAGGACGCCCGGACCGTACGGTCCGGGCGTCCGACGCTTGCCGTGGTGGGGGCGACCGGGGCCGTCGGCACGGTCATGCTCCGGATCCTGTCCCAGCGGGCCGACGTCTGGGGCGAGATCCGGCTGATCGCCTCCCCGCGCTCGGCCGGCCGCAAGCTGACCGTGCGCGGCGAGGAGACCGAGGTCCTCGCGCTCACGGAGGAGGCCTTCGACGGGGTGGACGTCGCCATGTTCGACGTCCCCGACGAGGTCGCCGGGCGGTGGGCCCCCGTCGCCGCGGCCAAGGGCGCGGTGGTGGTCGACAACTCCGGCGTGTTCCGGATGGACCCGGACGTGCCGCTCGTCGTGCCCGAGGTCAACCCGCACGCCGTGCGGATGCGTCCGCGCGGGATCATCGCCAACCCCAGCTGCACGACGCTCTCCATGATCGTGGCCCTGGGCGCGCTGCACGCCGAGTTCGGCCTGCGCGAGCTGGTCGCCTCCTCGTACCAGGCCGTCAGCGGCGCCGGGCGCGAGGGTGTGGCGACGCTGCGGCAGCAGCTGTCCCTGGTCGCCGGCACGGAGCTGGGGACCAACCCCGGCGACGTACGGCGGGCCGTCGGGGACCGCACCGGGCCGTTCCCGGAGCCGGTCGCGCTGAACGTCGTGCCGTGGGCGGGCACGGCCCGTGAGGACGGCTGGTCCTCGGAGGAACTGAAGGTGCGGGACGAGTCCCGCAAGATCCTCGGCCTGCCGGGTCTCCCCGTGGCCGTCACCTGCGTCCGGGTGCCGGTCATCACCACCCACTCCCTGACCGTGCACGCCCGCTTCGAGGGCGAGGTCACCGTCGACAAGGCCCGCGAGATCCTCGCCACGGCGCCCGGTGTCGTGCTGTTCGACAACCCGGAGGCCGGGGAGTTCCCGACGCCGGCCGACGTGGTCGGCACCGACCCGACCTGGGTCGGGCGGGTACGGCGGGCGCTGGACGACCCCACGGCGCTCGAACTGTTCGTGTGCGGGGACAACCTCCGCAAGGGCTCCGCGCTCAACACCGCGCAGATCGCCGAGCTGGTCGCCGCCGAGCTGCCCCGACCGGTGGCCGATCGGATTCCGTGAAGCAGCCTGGCCGCGGCAAAACCCCCGGCCGATGTCATAGGTGGTTTGTAGGATCTCTGCACGGCATGTGAGCCGGTCGATGGTCCGGACCACTTGTCCATGGCGCTTCGGCATCAGAGGATTTACCTCCCCGTCCTCCGCAACCGCGCGGAGGGCGGGGAGCGTCTTTGCGGTCGCCCTTCGGCCGTGGGAGCGCTTCATCAGGCGTGGGGACGCCTGGAACCGGGCGTGGGGACGTCCGTTCACATTTGGACATAGGGGAAGAGCGGGACGCATGAGGGCATTTGATTCACTATCGGTTGTGCTGCCTGACGCGGGTAGACCGTCGGCGACGGTCGGCGTGAAAGTGATGCCCGGCACGTACAACCCTGACAGGGGTCAGCGTGTCCAACAGGCGTGGCAGAGGTACTCGACTTCAGCGCGGCACGCGGCACGGTCCTTCGACCGCCCCGTCCGGCGGCTCTACGACCCCGCATGGCCGGTACGCCCGGTGGCATGCCGGTGATCGCGCCCGTGCCCGCAGCGCGGCCGGCCCGCATACCCAACCAGCGTGACGGCGCGGAGGACGGGGTCGCGGCCGGGACCTCCGTCGACCACCTCACCGAGACCTACCGCGCGCACTACCGCTCGCTGCTGGGTCTCGCCGCCCTCCTCCTCGACGACACCGCCTCCTGCGAGGACGTCGTCCAGGAGGCCTTCATCCGTGTCCACTCCGCCCGCAAGCGGGTCCGCGACCCCGAGAAGACCCTGGCGTACCTGCGCCAGACCGTCGTCAACCTCTCGCGTTCCGCGCTGCGCCGCCGCATACTCGGCCTGAAGCTGCTGTCGAAGCCCATGCCCGACATGGCCAGCGCCGAGGAAGGCGCCTACGACCAGCTGGAGCGCGACTCCCTCATCAAGGCGATGAAGGGATTGCAGCGCCGCCAGCGTGAGGTGCTGGTGCTGCGCTACTTCGCGGACATGACCGAGGCGCAGGTCGCCGAGACCCTCGGCATATCGCTGGGGTCGGTCAAGGCGTACGGCTCGCGCGGCATCGCGGCGCTCCGGGTGGCCATGGAGGCGCCGGCATGAGTGACCGCAACGGCGCGGGCGGCCACGGGCGCGAGGGCCCCGAGTCCGCCGGGCGCCCCGAGGAGTGGCAGGCGCCGACAAGGCGGCACGGGCAAGATCCGAAGCAATCGCACGCTGGGAACGGAACTGTGAACCACGGCCCCGACGACCAGAGCCCCGACGGGTTCGGCTCGGACGAGCTGGACCTGCGCACGATGCTGCACCAGGTGGTGCAGGAGGTGGAGCCGCGCGACGGCACCCTCGAGTACCTGCGGAAGGCGGTGCCCCAGCGGCGGGCCCGCAAGCGGCAGGCCGTCGTCGGCATGGCCGCCGCCGCGCTCTTCATCGGCACCGCCATCCCCGCCCTGGTGCACGTCTCCAACGCCACCGGTTCCGACGCCAACCCGTCCGCCATCGGCCACGCCTCCGAGACGCAAGGAGGCTCCGGCGAGGGGAAGGGCCCGGACGGCGGCGAGAGCACCGCGGGCGACTCCTCCGGCAAGGCCGAGGGCAAGGAGAAGGGCGAGAAGAAGGAGAAGGAGAAGGGCAAGGGGTCCGGCGCCTCGACCGGCGCCTCCCAGGGCGGTACCGGCCCTTCCTCCACCGCCGCCGCCGGCATCCAGGCGTGCACCGCGGCCCAGCTCGGCCCCGCCTCCGGAAGCGCCGGCGCCCCGGACTCCACGGGCGCGGTCTCCGGCTCCTTCCGCGTCGTCAACGTCTCCGGCGCGGCCTGTACGGTCACCGGCCCCGGCTCGGTGACCGTGCTGCCGCAGGGCGCCGCCGACATGAGCAAGGTCGGTCAGGCCCGGCATGCCGCGGGGGACGCGGCGGCCGGTCTGCTGCCCGACCCGTCCCTGGAGGCCGCCCAGCTGGTGCTCCAGCCGGGCCTCGGCTACGACGTGAAGTTCGCCTGGGTCCCTTCCGAGACCTGCCCCACCCCCGGCGGCAGCGTCGGCGGCCCCGACCCCAGCCCCGACCCGACCCCGTCGGAGGACCCGGCGACCACGGCCGGCACCTCCACCGGCGGCGACACGGGCACGGCCCCGCAGCTGGCCAGGGAGGACGGCACGGTCGACGGCAGCGTCGCGGTGACGTACACCCCGGGCACGGGCTCGGGCGCCACCTCGGTGACGGTGCCCAACGCGTGCGCGGGCACGGTGTACTGGACGGGCGTGCTGGCCGGGGCGTAGACGGGGGCGCAGCCCCTCCGGGGCTGCGCGCCGACCGGCCCGGCGTGGACGCCCTTCACCCCGGCCCGGCGTGGACGCCCCTCACTTCACGGCGGCGTCCACGGCGACGGGCTGCTCATCCGTCACCAGTCCCAGCTCCGCATCCCGCACGGACTCCACCTCGCGCCGCAGCAGCCGGAACCACATGAAGATCACGAACCCGACGAAGGCGAACCACTCGGCGGTGTAGCCCAGGTTCTGGAAGGCCTTCAGGTCAAGCCCGGAGTCCGGCGGCGCGGCGGCCGGCACCGCCTTCATCCCCGCGTCACCCTTCGACAGGGTGACCCAGGCGTCGTACACGTCGTACGGGACCAGGTTCACCAGGGACGCCGCGCTGATCGCCGCGGTCTGCCCGGCCGGCAGACCGCCCTGCGCACTGACCCCGTTGTCCCCCGGTGTCTCCGACGCCTGCAACGCCCCGGTGACGGTGACCTCACCGGCCGGCGGGGCGGGAACCCGTGCCGTCCCCGCGTTCCCGGGCAGCCATCCCCGCACCACCGGCAGCGCCTCGCCCGAGGCGGTCCGCAGCAGGGCCAGCACGTAGAAGCCCTGCCTGCCGTCGAGCTCCCGCCCGGGCACCAGGAGCTGCCTGCCGTAGCGGCCGCTCGCGGTGACGAGCTTCCCGGAGGTGGCCTTGGTCACCGGCAGCATGTCCTTGAGGGGGCGGGGCGCCTCTCTCTGGGCGTCGGCGACCTGCTCGGTCGCGGTGCGATGGTCCTGCACCCGGTCCTCGAACCGGCCCAGCTGCCAGGACCCCATGAAGATGCAGAAGGGGATGGACAACAGCATGAAGACGTTGATCCCCCACCATCGGGGCGTCAGCAGAAACCGGTACACACCCCCACGGTACGGGGCTGTCGGGCAGGCCCCGCCCGCGGGGTCGGCAACGGAGAGGGCTCTCCGCGGGCGTCGCCGCGGGTTCCGGCCGGTGCGGCACCGCGGGGCGGCGGAGAGCGGTTGCCGGCCTTCCCGGCCGAGGCTGACCCGACGTTCGGCAGGGCGTCCCGGCCCGCCCCGAAGGGGGAACCGGTGGAGGTTGTCCACAGGCTGGGGACCTCGCCAGCGCATGGTCGGCCCGGGCGGGCAGTATGGGGCCATGACTGAGAGCAACGGGTCCGACGCGCGGGATCGGCGGGACCAGCACGAGCAAGCGGTACAGGCGGGACAGCAGGAGCGGATGCCGGACTGGGAAAAGCGCTTTCGGGCGCCCCGGGTCTCCCTGCCCGACTGGGCGGAGGACGCACCGGACCGCTCCCTGTTCGTCTCCAACGCGACCGGTACGTACGAGCTGTACGCCTGGGACCGGTCGACGGGCGAGCAGCGCCAGGTGACGGACCGGCCGAACGGCACGACGGACGGCGTGCTGTCCCCGGACGGCGCGTGGATCTGGTGGTTCGACGACAAGGACGGCGACGAGTTCGGCGTGTGGCGCCGCCAGCCCTTCGCGGGCGGCGCGGACGAACCGGCCGCCGAGGGCCTGGAGGCCTCCTACCCGGCGGGCCTCGCCCTCGGCCGTGACGGCCGTACGGCGGTCGTGGGCCGCTCCACGGACGAGGACGGCACGACCATCCACCTGGTGCGCACCGGCGAGGAACCGGTGGAGATCTACCGCCACCGCGAGTCGGCCGGTGTCGGCGACCTCTCCCACGACGGCTCGCTCATCGCCATCGAGCACACCGAGCACGGCGACGCGATGCACTCCGCGCTGCGCGTCCTGCGCCCCGACGGCACGGCGGTCGCCGACCTCGACGACACCGAGGGCGGCACCCGGGAGCTGGGCCTGGAGGTCCTCGGCTTCGCCCCCGTCGCCGGTGACACGCGTCTGCTCATCGGACACCAGCGCCGCGGCCGCTGGGAGCCGCTGGTCTGGGACGTGGCCACCGGCGAGGAGGCGGACCTCGCGCTGGAACTGCCGGGCGACGTCAGCGCCGAGTGGTACCCCGACGGCAGCGGCCTGCTCATCGCGCACAGCTTCGAGGCCCGCAGCGAGCTGTTCCGCTACGACCTGGCAGAGCGCGCCCTCACGGAGATCCCGACCCCGAAGGGCACCGTCTCCGGTGCGACGGCCCGGCCCGACGGCAGCGTGGAGTTCCTGTGGTCCTCGGCGGCCGAGCCGTCCGCGGTCCGCTCCACGGCGGGCGGTGTCGTGCTCGACCCGCCCGGCATGAAGTCGCCGGGCTCGGTGCCGGTGGAGGACGTGTGGGTGGAAGGCCCGGGCGGCCGCATCCACGCCCTTGTCCAGAAGCCGCAGGGCGCCACCGGGCCGCTCCCCACGGTCTTCGACATCCACGGCGGGCCCACCTGGCACGACAGCGACTCCTTCGCGGCGGGCCCCGCGGCCTGGGTCGACCACGGCTACGCGGTGATCCGTGTCAACTACCGCGGCTCCACGGGCTACGGCCGTGCCTGGACGGACGCCCTGAAGCACCGCGTCGGCCTCATCGAGCTGGAGGACATCGCCGCGGTCCGCGAATGGGCCGTCACCTCCGGCCTCGCCGACCCCGGGCGCCTCGTCCTCACCGGCGGCTCCTGGGGCGGTTACCTCACGTTGCTCGGTCTCGGCGTCCAGCCCGACGCGTGGACCCTCGGCATCGCGGCGGTGCCCGTGGCGGACTACGTCACGGCGTACCACGACGAGATGGAAGCGCTGAAGGCGATGGACCGCACGCTCCTGGGCGGCACGCCCGAGGAGGTCCCCGACCGCTTCGAGGCCTCGTCCCCGCTCACGTACGTCGACCGGGTCAAGGCGCCGGTCTACATCTCGGCCGGCGTCAACGACCCCCGTTGCCCGATCCGGCAGATCGAGAACTACGTCAAGCGGTTGGAGGCGCGGGGCGCGGTGCACGAGGTGTACCGCTACGACGCCGGGCACGGGTCGCTGGTGGTGGACGAGCGGATCAAGCAGGTGCGGCTGGAACTGGAGTTCGCGGAGAGGCACCTCAAGGGGGTGGCGGGCGCCCAGTAGCCCGGGAGGGGTGGTCCGGCGGCTGCGGGTGGGGCGTGGCTGATCGCGCAGTCGACCCGCGCCCCTGGGGAGCGGGCGTCACGTCCCCGCCCGCTCCCGCCTCCTCCGCCCCAGCAACTCGGCCAGTCCCCGTCGGGTCGCCGCCAGCACCACCCGGTCCCCGGCGCCCAGCACATACGTAGGAGGCAGATCCCACACCAGTCCCGAAGCCGGCACCCGCTCCTCACCCGCGGGCTCCCCCTCGCCCCGCCGTCCCCCGGGAGGTGCCGTGTTGAGCGCCAGGACCCGCCAGGCCCCGGCCCGGAACGCCTCCCCGACCGTCCGTCCCTCCAGCTGCGGATGCCCGGCCACGTCCACCTCCGCGAACAGCAGCACCCGCCGCTCCACCGGAATCGCCCCCAGGATCTGCCGCCCCATCATCGCCCCGGCGAACGCGGGCGCGGCCAGATGCGACACACTCCGGCTCCGCGTCAGGGCGGACGGATGCGCGGCCCGCAGCGTGCGGTACACGGCCGTCGCGAAATCGTCGTCGTACAGCCGCAGCACGACCCGCAGATCGGGCCGCACGGAGCGTGCGTACAGCGACGCCTCCAGGTTCGTCGTGTCCGCACTGGTCAGCGCCAGCAGTGCGTGCGCCCGGTGGATCTTCGCGGCCTCCAGCACCCCCTCCTGCGTGACGTCCCCGAGCACCACCGGCACCCGCAGCCGCCGCGCGGTGGCCATCCCCCGCGCGTCCGGGTCGGACTCCACGCACACCACGGGGATGTGCAGCTCCCGCAGCCGCGTCAGCACCCGCGTCCCGATCTTGCCGAGCCCGAGCAGCACCACGTGCCCGCCGAGCCCGCGCGGCGGCTTGCGCAGCGCGGACGCGCTGCGGAACGTGCCGAGTGCCTCCAGCACCGCGGCCAGCAGCACCGGCAGCAGCAGCAACCCGACCAGCCCGGACAGCAGTTGCAGCACCTGCCGCGCGGTCGACTCGTGGAACGCGGGATCGTTGATGCCGAACAGATCGAGCAGGGTGACGTACGTCGCGTACAGCGGATGCTCGTCGGTCACGAACGTCAGCGCGACGGCGAGCGCGAGCACACACCCCACGAGGCCCGCCAGCGACCACCGCAGCCGCCGCGAGAACAGCGAGGCGAACGGCGGCACACCACCCCGTCCGGCGGGCAGGGGCGGCCCGGAGTACGACACCTGCTCCAGGACGACGGTGCCGCGTCCGGTCGCCGCCGCCACCGCCGCCTCGTCCGGCAGCAGCTGCGGCCCGAGCTCCCCGCTGCCCTCGGAACCGTCCGTGCCGGCCGGGTCGTTGCTCGTCGCGGACAGCAGCGCCAGGGTGCACAGCCCCGGGTCGGCGACCTCGCCGGGCCGCGGCGGCTGCCGTTCCACCGCACGCAGCACGAGTCCTTCCGTCTGGACGACCTTGCTGGTGCCGACGAGGGCGGTGGCGGCCAGCGCGGGCGCGGCCGTGTCGGCGTCGGACAGCACCGTCGTCGACGCGTCGAGCCCCCCGACCCGCCCGTCCCCGGAGGCCACGGCCGCGGTCTGGTCCAGCAGTTCCTCGATGTGCTGCCCCAACCGCCGGTTGTACAGCCGCAGTACGAGACGCAGGGAGGGGTTGAAGCGGCGGGCGGTGAGCGCGGCGCGGATGTTGGTCTCGTCGTCGTCGTAGACGAGCGCCAGTGCCGCCGCCCGGTCGGCGCCCACCTCGGTGAGCACGGCCTCGGTGACCTCGGGGGCCTCGACGACCTGGTCGCTCGGGGCCGGTTCGGCGCCGCCCGCCCCCGTCCGGCCGGCGGCGGCGCTCACCACACGGTCGAGCAGCGCCGCCGAAGCGGCCCGGGCCCGCCCGGCCACGGGCCGGCGCACCCGCCTCCCGGAGGGCGGCACGACGAGCGTGACCTGCTCGGCGTAGACACCGCGGAGTTCGGCGGCCAGCCGGTGCGCGAGCCCGTCGTCACCGCACACGATCATGTGCGTGGCCGGATCGCTCGGCTGACCTTGGTTCGGAACACTCCCCACGGGGAGAAGACTGCCTCACCGGGACGACGGGTTCCAGAAGGGGACGGTGGCGTGTGAACGCCCGGCCGTCGGCGTCCGTAGGCAAGGGGAGGGAATGGGGAATGCCCTCGCGCACCACCGGAGGTACCGCGCCCGTGGCCATCACGAAGACCGTCCCGCCAGGCAGCGGCGAGCGCGGCGACCCCGAGACGGACGGCGGCGGGGAGGCGGGCCCCGGGGAAGAGGGCCGGTACCTCAACTCCCCCCTCCTGCTGACGCTCCTGCTGCTCACGGCGGTGATGTTCCAGGACCCCATCCGCGGTGCCCTGGCCGCTCCGGTGATGCAGAGCTGGATGACGGTGTTCGTCGCGGTCATGGTCCAGGCGCTGCCGTTCCTGGTGCTCGGGGTGCTGCTGTCGGCGGCGATCGCGGTGTTCGTGCCGCCGTCGTTCTTCGCCCGGGCCCTGCCGAAGCGCCCGGCCCTCGCCGTCCCGGTCGCGGGCGCGGCGGGCGCCGTGCTGCCGGGCTGCGAGTGCGCGTCCGTGCCGGTGGCCGGAGCCCTGGTCCGCCGCGGGGTCACGCCCGCCGCGGCCCTGGCCTTCCTGCTGTCGGCACCCGCCATCAACCCGATCGTGCTGACGGCGACGGCCGTGGCGTTCCCCGGCAACCCGGAGATGGTCCTGGCCCGCTTCGTCGCGAGCCTGCTGGTGGCCTGCTCGATGGGCTGGCTGTGGCACCGCCTCGGCCGCACGGACTGGCTGCGGCCCCCGGCCCGGGCGTCGTACGAGGGCCGGGGCAGGGGAGCGGCCTTCTGGGGCTCGGTCCGCCACGACGTGATGCACGCCGGCGGGTTCCTGGTGATCGGCGCGATGGCCGCGGCGACCCTGAAGGCCGTGGTCCCGGCGCAGTGGCTGAGCCTCGCGGCGGGCGACCCCGTGCTGTCGGTCCTGGTCCTCGCGGTCCTGGCCGTCCTGCTCTCCATCTGCTCGGAGGCGGACGCGTTCGTGGCGGCGTCCCTGACCCAGTTCTCGCTGACGGCCCGTCTGACGTTCCTGGTCGTCGGCCCGGTGATCGACCTGAAGCTCTTCGCGATGCAGGCGGGCACCTTCGGCCGTGCCTTCGCCCTGCGCTTCGCCCCCGCGACCTTCGCCCTGGCCGTCGTCGTGTCGGCCCTGACCGGAACGGTCCTGCTGTGAACCGCCTGGCCCAGACGGCCCTCCTCTTCCTGCTCGGCGCGACCCTCCTGCACGCCGGCACGACCGACCTCTACCTGCGCTACGTCAAGGAGGGCCTGCGCCCGATGGTCCTGCTGGCGGGCGGGGTCCTCGTCGCCACGGCGGCCGCCACCCTCTGGTACGACCGCCGCACCCCCGCCGACGACCACCACCATCACCGCGAACCCCGCGTCTCCTGGCTCCTCGCGCTCCCGGTCCTCGCCCTGATCCTGGTCGCCCCGCCGGCCCTGGGCTCCTACAGCGCCGCGCACACCGGCACGGCCCTGACGAAACCGTTCGGCTTCCCGGCCCTCCCCGCCGGCGACGCACCCCTGCGCCTCGCCGTGGCCGACTACGCGGGCCGCGCGGTCTACGACGGCGGCCGCTCCCTCCACGACCGCCGGCTGAAGATCACCGGCTTCGTCACCCTGGACCGCAAGGGCACCCCCTACCTGGTCCGCATGGGCCTCAACTGCTGCGCGGCCGACGCCCAGCCGGTCAAGATCGCACTGACCGGCGCCATCCCCCCGGTCCTGCGGCCGGACACCTGGCTGGAGATCACGGGCACCTACACCCCCCGCCGCATGAAGGACCCGGTCAACGGCGGCCCGATCCCGTACCTGAAGGTGACGACCGCCAGACCGGTCCCCACCCCGCACGATCCGTACGACGAGACGTGGAACAGCTGAACTCCGGTGTAGCGCACCCCCTTTGGGGTACTCGGGGGACACCGCTGATCAGCGAGGAGTACGCATGAGCACACTCCACGGCGAGCACACGGCGGAACGCCGACCGCCGCTCCTGCCCGAGGCGGTCCGCGCGGAACTGGCCAGGGCCGACCACCGGGCCGGCCTGACCCTGGCCACCCTCGGCGCGGCCCTGACCGCCCTCCTGACCGCGATCACCGCCGGGGTCATCACCCCCACCCAGTACGCCACGATCCCCCAGCTCCTCCTCTGGACCGGCTGCGCGGCCTGCGCCCCGTCCCTGGTCCTGCTGAGCCTGGCGAGCCGCCCCCACCCGGCCCCGGCCGCCGGGCTCCCCCCGCAGCTCCTCACCCGCACGACGTGCATCAGGCACCGCCGCATACGGCAGGCGATGGGGTGGGGCGCGCTCTTCCTGACGCTGACGTCGGCGGGGACGCTGACGGGAGTGCTCTCCTGAGGGCTGTCCGCAAAGTCACGTCGTTCGCCCGGAGGGCGGGCGCCGCGACTTTGCGGACCCCCTAGGTGTGCTGTCCCGGGACGTTGGTGACAGGGGAGCCAGAGTTGTGGGCAGGCGATGGTGGCAGGGCCTGCTCGGGTCGAGGATTCCGGCGGCTGACCAGCGCCGGAAGCGTTCGTAGACCGTCTTCCACGGGCCATGGCGTTCGGGCAGGTCCCGCCAGGCCGTGCCCCGCATCGGGGGCACGGCCGGCCTGGAGGCGTTCACGCAGTGGCGCTGGACGACGGCACCCGCCCGTCCTGACCCCACCCGAGGGTGGAGCGAAACCTTTCGCCGACGGCATCGAATGATGCGAGATGTATTGACGACCCGTCAGGTGTTGCTCATATCATCCAGAACGTTCGACAGGACAGCTGACGTTCGACATACAGAACAGACAGTCCACCCGCCCTTTCATGGCAGCCCCCACTCCCAAGGCGGATTTCGAATGACATGGACCGGTCACATCCTCAGTCGGCGAGCGGCCCTGGCCACGACCGGCGGCCTGGCCGCCGGCGCCCTGCTGCCTCACGGCACGGCGGGAGCAGCCGCGGCCGGACCGGCCGCGACCTACACGAACCCCGTGATCTGGCAGGACTTCGCGGACATCGACATCATCCGCGTCGACAACACCTACTACTGCTCCGCCTCGACGATGCACTACTCGCCGGGCGCCCCCGTCCTGCGTTCGTACGACCTGGTGAACTGGGAGATCGCCGGCCACGCGGTGCCCGTCCTCGACTTCGGCGCCAAGTACGACCTGAACGGCGGACGCGGCTACGTCAGGGGAATCTGGGCCTCGTCCCTGGCGTACCGCCCCGCCGACCGGACGTTCTACTGGCTCGGCCAGATCGATTTCGCCCGAACCCACGTGTACACGGCCCGCTCCGTCGAGGGACCCTGGAGCAGGCACGCGACGCTCCCTCAGGTGTACTACGACGCGGGCCTGCTGGTGGACGACGACAACACCCTGTACGTGGCGTACGGCAACGGCACGATCAGCGTGGCCCAGCTGTCCGCGGACGGCCGCAGCCAGGTGCGGGCCCAGCAGGTGTTCAGCACCCCGTCGAGCATCGGCACCCTGGAGGGGGCCCGCTTCTACAAGATCAACGGTAGCTACTACATCTTCCTGACCCGCCCGGCCAACGGCCAGTACATCCTGCGGTCCACCAGTGGCCCCTTCGGCCCCTACACCCTGCGGCAGGTCCTGCTCGACCTGCCCGGGCCGATCTCCGGCGGCGGCGTTCCGCACCAGGGCGGGCTGGTGCGGACCCAGAACGGTGCCTGGTACTACATGGCGTTCGTCGACGCCTACCCCGGCGGGCGTATGCCCGCCCTGGCGCCCGTCACCTGGACCTCGGACGGCTGGCCGGTCGTCCAGCTCGTGAACGGCGCGTGGGGCAGGTCGTATCCCACCCCGGTCGTACCGCCGCCACCCCGGCAGGTCACTCCCCTGACCGGTGCCGACACCTTCGACGGCACGGTCCTCAAGCCCAGGTGGGAGTGGAACCACAACCCGGACAACGGCCGTTGGTCGGTGAACAACGGCCTGACCCTGCGCACCGCCACGGTCACCAACGACCTCTACTGGGCGCGCAACACCCTCACCCACCGCATCCAGGGACCCACCTCCACGGCAACGGTCCAGCTCGACCACTCCGCGATGCGGGACGGCGACCGGGCCGGGCTCGCGCTGCTGCGCAACTCCTCCGCCTGGATCGGCCTGAAGCGGGACGGGAGTGCAACGCGGGTGGTCATGGTCGACGGCCTGACGATGGACGGCAACTGGAACACCACCGGCACCGGGATCGAGCGGGCGAGTGCGAACGTGCCGGGCGATCGCCTCTGGCTGCGGGCGAACGCCGACATCCGGCCCGGAGCGTCCCGGCCGGGCACCTTCTCGTACAGCACCGACGGCGTCACCTTCACCCGCCTGGGCCCCGCCTTCACCATGGGCAACGACTGGCGGTTCTTCATGGGCTACCGGTTCGCCCTCTTCAACCACGCCACGAAGGCGCTGGGCGGCTCGGTCCGCGTGACGCGATTCGAGCTGTCCACCCCCTGAACGGCTTGGCCTCCCCTGCCGTTGCACCGCTCAGTCTCATCGGCAGGCCCCACGAGGAGGCAGGGACGCGGCGCCTTCTGCGGAGAGCAGGAGGCGCCGCGTCCAAGCCATTCAACGGCCCGCGGATGCAGGCGTCACGAGCCGCCGCGCCGGGTGCCCCGGACGAGCCGCCAGTCCTGCGAACCGTCTGAGGCCGCGCTCTGGAGGGGCAGCGGTCCGCCTGCGGTCGCGCCGGTGAGGTTGGAGGAACCGTCGGTGTTCAGCGAACGCCGGCGTCCTCCGGGAACCTGCAACGATGGCGTGACCAGCCCAGACCCGCAGGTCCCTCGCCGCTTCAGCGGCCGGTCCATGCCCATCGCTCGCGCCACCACGGGCTACTGCTCGCAGTGTGGTGGCCGCGGTCCGACCAAGCCGAGGTCCGTCAGGACTTGCTGAGCCAGTTCGAAAGGCTGGTTGCGGGGGCCGTGGGGGACAGGGGCGGCAGATTCGAACCCGCGTTGTGCAGCGAGGGCTCTGGGGCCTACCAGCCCGGTGAGCCGGTAATGCCGCCACAGGGGAATGGGCCGACGGGCATCGACCACGACGAGGTCGGGCCGACGCCAGACGACCAGCGCCCAGGCTCCCCCGCCGGAGTCCGAGCCCGAGTCGGCCCAGGCTCCGACCAGGGGCGCGTCCTCGGCGGCGCCCACCGCTTCGAGTGCCACCAGCGCGGGGTTGCTGAAGCGTCCGGTGACATGGAGGAGCAGCCGTGCGTGCCGGTGTACGTCGCGCCCCTTCTCGGCGAGGGACCATACGGCGTCGGCGAGGGGATCGTCCTGGACGACGTCCGACGCGACATCGAGCACGGCGGCCGGGTCCACGGCCGGGCCGAAGGCTGTGTCGAGCAGCGTCGTGTACTCCGTGACGTACGCGGAGTCCACTGCGGGAAGCAGGTGGCCGACTGCCTGGGAGGCTTCGTTGAAGGCGAGTGTCTCAGGGGTGATCTCGTAGCGCGGGGCGTGGCTTCGGAGCACGGCGAGGGCGACTGCGGCGAGGCTGCCCACCTGGGGCTCGATCCGCTCGGTGAGGTCGTTTCGGTTCAGTGCACGGACGGCCCGGGAGAGCAGTGGCACCCAGTCGGTGCGCGCCGGCGGCCAGGCGCCTGCCGCGACGGTCCACAGGGTCAGCCGGACGACGAGCATCCGCTCCGGTGGGCCCAAGTGGGGAGCGAGGGCGACGAGGCGCTCCACCCAGCGCCGGTATCTACGGCGGACTTCCTGGTCGGCCTGCCGGAGGTCGGGCAGGGTGGCGGCGCTGCTCGCATCGGCACCGGCTGCCTCGGGGTCGTACTCTGCCGCCACGGTCTCCGCGGTGTCATCGTCGAGGGCGGCTTCGATGTCGTCGGTGAACCGCTCGTCCCAGGAGACGGGCAGCAGGTCCTGAAAAGGCGTGCTGATGTCGGTGGGCAGGGGGAGTCCCAGCGCGAAGCGCGTGAGCGGGTGTCCGACGCGTCCGGCGCATTCGTCCAGATAGCGCTCCCAGCCGTCCTCGTCGCCGTCCAGCGGGGCCGTCGTGACCGCACCGCCAGTGCTGCTGCTCGCGGATACGCCCGCTGGGGTGGGGGTCAGTCCCGTACGGAGGGTTTCCAGGTCGCCCAGGAACCGTTCGGCGAGCCGGGGATCCGTGAACAGGTCGGGAGGCCGTGTCGTGGGGGTCTGGGACTGGGTCGGGGTCATTCGGCGCAGGGCGCGGTCAGGGTCGACGACGAACACGATGTTGCCGAAGCTCGGTACGCCGTCGCCGTCGACCACGACCAGGCGCACACGGCTGCCGGCATCGGCCGGAGCCGTCACCGTCAGCGTGGCCTGTCCGGGCGGGATGTCGGCGATGCGCTCCCATGCCTCCGGCGGTGCTGCGGCCTGAGACAACTCCAGGTGAGCGGTGTCGGAAAGAGGCCGGGCCACGCTGATCTCCAGGCCGTCCGGTACCCGTAGGGCACCGATCAGCAGTGGTCCACCGCCGGCGATGGGGCGGGGAAGGGGCGGGACCGTGTGCAGCCGGGCGGCGGGCTCGTCGGTGCCGTCCGGAAGGAGGGTGGCGGGGATGGGGGCGATGATGCCGAGTTCGCAGTTGCCGCCGTCATCCTGGGAAAGCAGCAGGGCCGCGGCGGAGAGGTTCGGGCTGCCGGTCAGGGCCCAACGCTGCCCCTCGGAGACCCACTCGACGAGTTTCCCGTGGCGGTACCGCTGGTCGTTGTCGCTGATGACGCGTCCGTCGTACTCCTTCACCAGGGCGGCGACCGACGGACCGTCGAGGTCACTGAGTCCGGGCTGGTAGGCGAGGGTGAACCGGCTCGGACGGAAGCGTTCGAGCAGCCGCCGCAGTGCCATTGAGCGCCGGTCGTGGAAGGGCGCGAACACGGCCAGTTCGTCGACGGGCCCCTGCGGCAGCTGATCGATGATCGGGGAGCGCAGACTGCTGACGACGCGGACCTGTGACGCCGCAGGTGTCCTGTCGCGGTGGAGCCGGTCCAGCAGCGCTGCGACCCGCCCCAGCGCCTGTGGCACTCCGGCGGAGAACCTCACCTTGTCCGGGAGGCCGCGCAGCCATGCGGACAGCTCCGGAACAGCGGAGGGACTCTGCTCGCCGTCCACCCGCAGAACCGTCCACAGTTCGGCGTTGGCCTGCCAGCCGGCCAGCGTGGTGTTGCCGGAGCCGAGGGCGATGGTGGCGTGCTCCGGTCCGGCGAGGACCATCAGCTTGGGATGGAACGCGGCACCGTGGGCGTAGGCCAGACCGGCGAGGTAGCTGCGGCCGGCCCGCCGGACGGACCGGGGATCGTTCCGGGTCATGGAGACGTCTCCCGCCACGGTGACGCGTGCGCCGGTGGCCTGGGTGACGCCGAGGGCGACCTCCTCGAAGAAGCCGAGATCGGCGGTGAAGCTGAGGAAGAGGGCTTCTTCGAGGCTCCCGCCGCCCGTGCGCTCCTCGTCGAGGATGAGGGTCAGAGGCGAGGCGAGCGCGGTGGGTGGCTCCACCGGTCCCGGTGCCGGTGCGGTCTCAGTCAACGAGAGCTCTCCCGCTCCTGGTCACCGACCAGTGCTGGTCGTGATATTGCAGTACTCCGCAGGTGGCCAGGACGGTCCCGAGCTGGTCCAGCCGAAGGCCGACGTCACCACGGCCCTCCTTGCTCGTCCGGTACAGCAGTCCGCCCCGCTCGTGCAGCCGGGTCGGTAACCACAGCGTGCCGTCGGCGCGTCGGCGGGCCTTGGTCAGCGCGATCCGCTGCGACCGCGCCACCAGGTCGTAGGTGAGTCGGCGGGCGACGTCACGCAGGTTCATGGGCCGCGCCTCGTCAAGCCGCCGCTGGACCCATTCCGGGCCTAACTCGACTCCGCGCTGTCCGAGGAACGCGTCCCGGACCCGCCCGGTGAGTTCGTCCACCCGGCGGGCGCCGGTGGCGAGCACCCGTAGCTCTGCAAGGGGCAACGGGTCGTCCGCCCACCGCAGGTCGTGCTCGGCGGGCAACGGCGCCCCGGTCGTGCTCCGCGTCGCGGGAAGGGAGGACAGGAACGCGTCCACCGTCGTGTCGGGCAACTGCGCGGCGAAGCGGTCGGCCACGTCCTCGATCGGCACCAGCCCGTCCACCTGCTCCACGAGCCAGGACCACAGGCGGCGCCAGGCTCCGACGGAGTAGTTGCGCAGCACCACTCCGCGCCAGGCACCGGCCGCGTCGATCCCGCTGGTCACGGGATCGGTGGTCAGGAAGTCGCCGAAAGCGAGCACATGGCCGATGTCCCGGGTGAAGTACCGGACGGGATGTGCGGCGACCACACGAGCCAGAAGCTGAATCGTCTGTCGCCGTGTCGCCGAGCGGGAGCCTGCTTCGGCCGGTGCACCGGGCTCGCACATCAGGTTCGCCAGCCACGCCCCGTCAGGATGCTCGCCGCCCACGCACACGCACAGCCGGTCGCCGAAGGAGGCGAGATCATCCACGTCCAGTGTGTCCTCGGCGGCCAGTTCGAGCAGCCCTCCCAGCCCGGCTCGTAGTGCCGCGGTGTCCAGCCGCGGTCCGGGAACCGGCATGGGTCCCGCGCCGAGGATGCCGAGGGCGACCTCGGATCCGGCGTACGGTGCCCAGAACCCCCACGAGTTGCCCACGTACCCGTTCTTGCCCGGGACCTCGGCTTCGGACAGGGTGACCGTCCCGGAGTACAGCCGCCGGGCAAGGGCATCCACCCCGTGAGCACGCGGCAGCCAGTCCAGAGCCTGCGGATGATGCGCGAACGACACGGCGGCCAAGGCCACTTCCGCGCGGCGCAGCAGAGTCTGCGCAGCCGGGACCGTCAGATCCTCCGCCTCGGCTTCCGCCGCGATCAGCCCGTGCAGAGCGTAGTAACGCCCGTGCGGCGTCTGCGTGGTCACTCCGGGGACCAGGTGATCGACCATGCGCGCCACGTGCCGCTCCACCGAGAGCGGATAACGGCCCGCGGCGACGTCCAGTCCGGGGCGGCTCCACCCCGGTCCGTCCACGAGCTCCGGGGATATCCTCTCTCCACCGACGGTGACCATGCGCTCGGCCATGTCCCGCTGCCACCCCCTCAGCGCTGTTCCGCTCGGGAAACCGATCCGCCATTCTGGCGCATCTCTTCGCGAGCCGATGGCACTTCGGATGTGCATCACACGGCCGGACAGGACACCCTCGACAGCTGGCGGGAATCGGTGCTCAGAGTCTGATAATCATCAGTATCAAAGGAACCCACGACTGTTTCGCCTGGACTCGTCGTGCCTTCCCATCCGGCGCTCACATCGTCAGCCATCGTCTCGGTGGCCAAGCCGGCGGGGCCGATTCCCTCTACAGGCGGGCGGGCCCCTCCCGCCCATACACACCTTGGCGGTTACAGCGCACTTCGTCCTTCTCGCAGCACAGCGCCGCGACGCGCGACTGGTGTGCCCGGTCAGTGCGGAGCCCTGGATTCGCGAACGCGCGGGTTCGAGTATGCCCGAGCACCGCTCTTGCACGGCACCAGAGACCGATCCTGGGGGAAGCCGACCAGGATCTTCTCCCAGGTTTCTCCCAAACGATCACCGGAGATGCCGGAAGGGCCTGATCCACTCGGTGGATCAGGCCCTTGACCTGGTATTTCACTGTCGGGGTGGCGGGATTTGAACCCACGACCTCTTCGTCCCGAAGCAACTTGGGTTGGCGGCTGGCCTTGGGCCGGTGCGCCTCTCACCTGCTGCGATGGTCCGCAGGTGTGCGCGGTTGTCCGTCACTGTTCGCGTGCGTTGTCACGCAGTTAGACACTCAGGGGCCTTCGGGTTCCGGCTGCTCACGGCACCAATGATGGTCACGCGGTAGTCGAGTGCCTGTGCCTACCGGTTGATCGGGATCTCGTAGACGATCTCGCAGTGAGCTGCGGGCACGACGATGTCCGCCGTCTCGACGGGGCGCCCGGCGTCGCTGTAGTACGTCCGCCGGATGTGCGTGACGAGTGCAGCCTTCTGGACGCCCAGGAGTGAGGCTTCCTCGGCGGTCGCCTGTCGTGGCTCCGGCTGTTCCACGGCGTGGCTGACGGTGACACCGATCGCGGCCATGCGGTTCACGACACCGGCCCCGGCGTGCGGGCCTCCCTCGGGAAGAACGACCAGCGTCCCCGCGGTGAGGTCGTACGGCTCCCAACTCGTCGACAGCTGCACCGGCCTGCCGTCGGCGAGGAACTCGTACGTGGTCCGGACGCACAGGTCACCCTCGGCGATTCCGAGTCGGGCGGCGATGTCGGCCGGGGCCGGCACCTTGGCGTCGGTCCTGCTCTCCCAGTCGCCTTGCTTGCCCAGGGCCTTCATATCCGCACGGAAAGGCGACTTCGCCGGCTGCTCGCGCGCGGACGATCGGACGACACGTACCCGTTGCCGGGGCTCGGCGACGTAGGTTCCCGATCCGGCGCGGCCTTCCAGCACCCCCTGGGAGATCAGCAGTTCCTGCGCCCGGCGGACCACGTTCTCTCCGACGCCGCACTCCTGGCCGATCTGAGCGCGCGACGGCAGCCGGTCCCCCGGCTCCCACACGTGCTCCGCGATCCGCCGCCGGAGTTCGTCGGCGATGCGGAGATAGGGCGGCTGCTCAGGCATATGGAAAATCTAGTTCACTAGCTCTAACCTAGTTAACTAGCTTCACTCAAAGTGATCGCCGGTTAACGGAGGCTGCCCTGTGCCCGCTTCGGGAGTCCGCGCGGCAGCCATCGCTGCCCGACTGTCCGACCTCGGGCTTCCTGCGTGCCTGGAGGAGCACGACCGGCACATCTCGGTCGAGGCGGAGGTACCTGAATCACTCCCCGCCGACTTATGGCGGGAGGTCCTGAAGGCGGTGGCTGAGGCCGACCGGTTCGGGCTCCTCGCCACCAGCCTGAACGACCGCACCCTCTGGGCGGTCGTACGCAAAGCGGTCCCCACGACGGGCGATGTCGGGGGACCGGGCCATCAGCGATAGGAGCTGACCAGCGTGCTCAACCGTATCCGCCGTGCCACCTCGCTCACCAGAGCGCGATACTTCCCCAAGGGCAGGCACCGCCGCCCCTTACGGCCGTCTCGGCCGATGCTTGCTCCCGCTTCTGCTGCATTCGCTGACGAGTCGACGGTCGTCCGGGACCACGCTCTCGACAGGGCGGGGCACTGGCAGCCGCTCCGGGGTGAGGACACCGCACTTGTCCGTCCGTACGTTCTGGCTCACGAAGAACGCGCGCGACGGCACCCGGCGGTTGTCATCGCTCCCCAGCTGCCGACCGACGCCTGGTCGACTCTCCTGGGGGTCCGCTGATGCCCTCGCAGCGACAGACTCTTGGCGAGGACACCTCGTACCGCTCGACTGCCTGCCAGATCGGCACGCACCACGCCTGCGCGGAGTCCTCTCCGGAAGTGGCGCCGGTCGACCTGCCCTTGATCTACGAGGCTTGCGACTGCCTGTGTCACTCGGCGCCTTGTCAGTCCGGGCCCGGGAGCCACGCGGTGAACGAGTCGGCCTCCACCGGCACGCCGGCACCGAACGCCGAGATCACCGAGAGGCTCACGCGGGGATGACGACACGGGACGAACTGAGGCTTCTCCCGTGGGCGGGGCCGGACGGCAAACCGTGCTACTTGAGCACCGATGACCAAGGCGGCTACGTCTCCCGCCTGGCGGACCACATCGAGGCGTTTCAACTCGGCATGGCTTCCCAACTACTGGAGCACTCCCGTCAGGTACTCGACGACGAGACCGAAGACCCGGAGGAGCTGAACCTTCTTGCTGCCCAACTGACCAGCGCGTTACGAGACGTGTTGCGTGTAGCGACAAGCCGCGGACGTAGTCCCGTCGCGCCTCGACGCCCGTGAGAGGAACGGTGCTGCTCGGCCACAACTGATCATCGGCGGCCGTGACCTGCGGCCGCCTTATCGATCAACGTCCTGACCTGCTGCTGAGCTGTCGGTAGCTGTCGACGTTGGTCATCGTTGAGTGCCCTTCCACGGCCCGAGGACGGCCCGGGAGGGCGCCCCGTGACACGAAAGAAGGAGGAAGTGCCGGGCCCTTATGGACCCGGCACTAGGTGGCGCACGTTCTTCAGTAGGAGCTGGGGGTTGCGCTTCGAGATCAGATCTCGTTGCGCTTGTTACCGAGGAGCACATAGGCGAACGGGCTGATTGCCAGGATCAGCGCAAGAGCGAACTTCGTGCTCCAGTGCATCTCCAGGTTCGCAGTGACCTGCAGGAGGATGATCGGTCCCGCCGCGGAGCTCATCATGCCCAACAGGAGTGGGGCACTGCTCATCAGCTGCCCGGCGTTTTCGGGCGGGACATTCATCCCGACCTCGACGCCCAGCTTCTCGATCTTGAAGCTTACAGACGCGCCCTCTGTGGGTGCCTCTGGTGGCTCATCCTGACTGATCCAGATGCGAACTTCGGCTCGTTCCGAGGGTTGTTCCTCGTCCTCCGGCAACTCTGCCGGGATGACGACATCCGACACGGGTCGTGGATCCTTTCGTCCCTTGGGCAAACCGAGCGCCAAGATCTGAGCTCGGTGGACGTAGCCGACCGCTGGACTTGCGTCCTTGGTCCGCCACGGTCGCCACGGGACTCACCACGCGTTCAGGGGGATGCCCAGACTAGGGCGGGTCCCCCTGGCGATCGATGGTGAGTGCAGGCGATACGTCCAACATTCGCTACCCCCAGTAGCCATTCATGAGCTCGGCTGATCCGAGCGGCTGCCTGGGAGCATACTCCTGCTCTCACCCGTAATGCACCTGCAACCCAAAATTGTGGTGCGCTGCACGCACCGATCTGGTGCACTTTCGGTTCTTCCGTGCGATGATGGAGGTCGCCGGGGGCGCTGCCTCCGCTTGACAGAAGATCTGGGGACGTGATCAGAAAGCAAAGAGACAAGATATGTGGAGTCGGGGGACGCAACAGAGAGGAAGGTGCACGTGACTCGTTCAACCGGCCTTCAGGCCGTGCGCGAGAACGAGCGCTTCACAGTGACCCTGATCGCGGCAGCTGCGCAGGCAGTCGGCAAGTTGATGAGGATCACGGGGCTGTCCAAGACGGACGTCATCAACCGCTCCGTACAGGTCTACGGCTTCCTAGCCGAACAGATGGAGGAAGGCAAGGAAGTGCTCTTGCGCGACGAGCAGGGCAACTTGGAGCGCGTTCACATCGTTTGATCGCAAGCGGATCGGGCCCGGGTGACCAGCGTTGTCCGGGCCCGTTGGCGTCAGACCGAAGCGGCCGCGTGGTAGTCGTCAGAGGGGTGCAGGTTGCTGTACCCGCTGCTGTACCGCAGGGTGGACCGAGGTCTGGGGGCAGACTCTGAAGAGCCTGCCCCCATTTTCACTTGCTCTTGGGCTTGTGCTTGGTTGGGTCAACGAGCGTGTAACCCTGGCCAGCCTTCGGAGTAGGCGGAAGGGGCTTCCCCTTCACTGCCGTCACCTCGGTCTTGGTGCCGGGCACCTTGTACTGCCCCGACTTCGGCGCCGGCGTACCCGGCTTGAGGCTCTTTGCCATCTGGATCACCTACCTTTCGAGCTGGATACCGCTCGATGCCGACCCCGCCCTTCTGGAGGAGGGGAAGAGCCATGTAGGGTCGTCAGGCGCCTAGCAACGCATCGCGACCCCAGTTCGAGCAAGTACCGACCCCGTGTCAGCACTTCTGAACTGGGGTCGTTTCGCGCTGTCGAGAAGGATAGCGCCTACTAGGGCCCGAATGGCGTAAGCGACCACAACTTGTGGGCGTGTCAGAGCATCCAACCACTAGATATGGGGATGGCGTCAAACCTCTCAGGCTACCGGTAGGCACTGACAGCGGTCGGTGGAGCGGCTTTGGGCGGGAGCTGCCATGGGGCGAGTGATCATGGCCCCGTAAGCTTCCGGCGAGTCGGGCAGTCTGTGGACCTGCCCGTTAAAGCACGACGTTGGGGCCATGATCTTCGAGGCTCGCCCCATGGTGGCTGCCTAAAGCCGTGGAGCCGACCGCCCCAGCCAC
>NZ_WWIC01000337.1:0-83084 GCF_009872555.1 Streptomyces sp. SID5643 | reverse complement strand
TGGGAGCCGGTGTGCTGGGAGCCGGTGTGCTGGGGGCCGGGTCCGGCCGGTCGTCGCGGCCGAAGAGGAAGGACCGGTAGATCTGGGAGGCCCGGGGGTTGTCGTCGCACTGCCAGACGCCGTGCGGGCAGTAGTCCGTGAGCGTCTGGTACAGCGGTTTGTGCTCGTCCATCCACGCGAGCATGCGCTTCATGTACTCGGGGTTGTCACCGTTGCGGAAGAGTCCCCACTCCGGGAACGAGATGGCCTTGCCGCGGGCCTTGGCGAACTCCACGTGGTGCTGGAGCCCGTAGGGTTCCTTCACCTGTTCGTCGAACGACATGCCGCGCGGCTGGTCGTAGGCGTCCATGCCGATGATGTCGACGGTCTCGTCCCCGGGGTAGCACTGTGTCCAGGGAACGGCGTCCCGGCCGCGGCTCGGGGTGAAGTCGAACCGGAACTTCTGGCCCGGCACCGAGCGCATGGTGGTGACGATCCGGTTCCAGTACTGCTTCCAGGCCTCCGGGTCCGGCCCGCAGCGGTGGGTGTAGGTGATGCCGTTCATCTCCCAGCCGAGCACCAGGACCGTGTCGGGCACCCCCAGCTCGACCAGCCGCTCGGCGAGCCGGCGGAAGTGGTGGTCGAACCGGCCTTCGGCGCCCTGGCGCAGGAGCCGGCGCACCTCCTGGTCCGGCACCCCCTCCTCGTTGCGCTCCATCATGGGCACGTTGAGGACGAGCAGCCGGTCGGCCCGCTCGCGACGCCAGTTCGCCCACACGTCGAGGAAGCCGGGGAGCCCCTCGATGTTGCTCCAGCGGTCGCCCGGCAGGTAGGTGTGCCCGACGCGCAGTTCGGCACCGCCGAGCCAGGTGCTGAGCTGGGCCATCCGGGCCACACCACGGGGCCCGTAGTCGAGGTAGGCGCCGAAGGCCGGGACGTGCGCGGCAGGAGCGGGGGAAGCGGTCGGGCCCGGGGAAGCCGAGGGTGCGGGCGATGCGGCCGGGGCGGCGGGCGATGCGGCCGGGGCGGCAGGCGCCGCCGGTGTGGCGGCGGGGACTGCCGGTGTGGCGGCGGTGGCCGGTGCGGGCGGCTCGGCGTACCGCGCCGGTCCGGCGCCCGCGGCGACCGTGTGACCGGACGTCAGCGCCGCCGCCGCGGCGACCGCCGCCGCGACGATCACCAGCCGCCGGGACCGTGCGCGTCGCTGCTGTGTGGCCATGGGCCGCCCCTCTCGCGTTCTCCTCCACTTACTGACACTCAGTCATATGAGAGGAATGCGCGCCACCGGCGCTGAGGCTTTCGAGTGGGGCGGTTCACCCGGCTGGCCCGGCAGAAGTACGCGGTTTCTGTTGTGAAATGCCTATTTTATTCCCATGACTCACATGAAGCGCACCGCCACGGTGCTTTCCAGCCTGGCCCTGAGCGTCGCCGTCCTCGGCGGCACCGCGGCCGCCTCGGACGCGGACCTCCTCTCCGAGGCCGGCGACCAGTCCACCTCCCGGGAGTGCAACGAGCACGACAGCCTGGGACTGACCCTGCTGGGCATCCCGCTGCTCGGCTTCTTCTTCCCGGACCAGTGCTGATCCCACCGGTTGCACGGGTGCCGGGCGCTCGCGTCCGGCACCCGCTGTGTCAGCGGTGGGACGCCGCCCGGCCCCGCCGGTACAGCACGACGCCGCTCACGATGAGCGCGGCACTGCCGGCCGCGGCCCCGAACAGGGCCTCGGCGCCGGTCTCGGGGAGACTGGGCGGCTGCTCCTGACCGCCGGGGGGCGGCGGGCTGTGGTGGCCACCCGGGGGCGTACCCGGAGGGGTTGACTCCTGGCCACCCGGTGGAGGTGTGTGCGGGGGCTCGGTCGGCGGCGGGGTGTTCGGGGGTTTCGTCGGGGGCGTGTGCGGGGGTTGGGTCGGGGGCGTCTGCGGAGGCTTCGTCGGAGGGGTGTCGCCGTAGCCGTAGCCACCGTCGTCGTCCCCGTAGCCACCGTCGCCGTGGGACCGGTCCCCGCCGTCACCGTGGGACCGGTCCTCACCGTCACCGCGGGGCCAGGCCGCGCCGTCACCGCGGGGCCAGGCCTCACCGTTTCCGTGGGACCGGTCCTCGCCGTGTCCGTGGAACGCGTCGTTGCCGCCGCCGTGCCCGGACGCCTCGTGGCGGTCACGCCCGTGGCCGCGGTCGCCCTGACCACCGTGGGTGTCCGCCCCGTTGGCACAGGAGTTGCCGAAGGCCGGGTTGAGCGCGGCGACGACGTCGACGGTGTTCCCGCAGGCGTTCACCGGTACGTCGACCGGCGCCTGGACGGTGTTGCCGGACACGGCGCCCGGCGAGCCCTTGGTGACTCCGTCGGCGGACGAGTCGGCGAGAGCGGCGCCGCCGCACAGGGACAGGATGCCTGTCGCAGCCGCTGCCGCGACCATTCCCCTGCTCAGGGTCTGTCGCAATCTCGTTGTCCTCCTGCTGGTAGAAGTGGGAAAGCCGGCCCCGGAACGAACGGTGTTGTCCCGGGGCCGGCCAGGTCGCAGCCGATGCTGCGCGCGCGTCAGCGCGTCAGTCGTTCTCGCACTCGTTGCCGAACGCCGGGTTCAGGGCGGCGATCACGTCGATGGTGTTGCCGCACACGTTGATCGGGATGTGCACGGGAATCTGGATCACATTGCCGGAGAGGACACCCGGGGAACCGACAGCGGCAGCCTGGGCACCCGAGTCGGCGACGGCCGGACCGGCCATGCCCAGAGCCATGATCGCGCCCGCGAGGACAGCAGCGCTCTTCTTCATGAACTTTCCCTTCTCTGCGGTCATGCCCACCATGACCTGCAGCCTGCAAACGAGGAATTGACAGCCGAAGAAACCGAACAACGCCGGGGGTGGGGTAATTCACTCGATTGCCCCACGAAAAGTGGACAGATACGGCCGGGCGGCCCGCCGTGAATACGGCGGGCCGCCCGGGCTGCGTACGGTACGGCTCAGTCGCCGTTCGCCGAGAGGACCGACAGGTCCTCCAGGATGTGGTTGAGAGCACCGTCCCGCTTGCTGTTCGTGGAGTTGTCCGCACACTGCTGCTGGACGTGGTCCGACAGGATCGGGATGTCCTGGACCACCACGCCGATGAGAAGCGCGACGCCGACGTCGAGGTCCTGAACGGCGAGACAGGGCTTGTTGAGCGTCCCGTCGACCAGCGAGAGCTGGGGGCTCATGTCGCCCTTGGTCGCCGAGTTGCCGAACGACGACGAGGCGCCGTTCCCGTTGGCGACGGACGGCCCGGAGTCGTCCCCGACGGCAAGAGCCTGGGGAGCAGCCGCCACCGACATTCCGATGACAGAAGCGGCGGCCGCCGCGGCGACCATTGCCTTCTTGAGCACTTCGCGTTCCTTTCCTCGTAGCGACGCATGTCCTACGGCCTCATCAACACGGCTCCGGATGATTGGTTGCGGGTGTTCACCCGGTTGGCCCGCAGAGTCCAAAAGCCCTGATAATCACCGGGAACGAAGAACACACAAACTGTCCTGACGTGGGCCGACAGAGTGATGAGGAGAAACCATGCACCGCCCGGGCAGTTGACCAGAACGCTCCGGAGGACGGGGTTTCCTCAGAAAGGACTGGTCAGTGATCAAGAAGGTTATTGCCACTGCGGCGATCGCCGCTTCCGTCATGGGAGCCTCCGCCGCCGCGGCCCCGCAGGCGCTCGCTGTCGGCGACGACAGCGGCCCGACGGCCGTGAACGGCAACGGGGCGATGCAGAGCTTCGGCAACTCGTCGACGTACGGCAACATGAGCCCGCAGATGGCGCTGATCCAGGGCTCGTTCAACAAGCCGTGCATCGCCGTGAACGATCTGCCCATCGGTGTCGGCGCGCTCATCGGTATCCCGATCCAGGACATCCCGATCCTGTCGGACCACCAGCAGCAGCAGTGTGCGGAGAACTCCACCAACGCCAAGCGCGACGGTGCGCTGGCGCACCTGCTGGAGGATGTGTCGATCCTGTCGGCGAACGGCGGCTGACGCACCGGCAGCGGCAGCGGGCGGGTCGTCGAGCAGATGCTCGGCGGCCCGCCCTCGTCGTGTTCAGCGCTTGTTCGCGTACAGCGCCTCGATCTGCTCCGCGTAAGCGGCCGTCGCCGCCTTCCTCTTGACCTTCAGGGACGGGGTCAGCAGCCCGTTCTCCTCGGTGAAGTCACCCTCGACGAGGGTGAAGGCGCGGATCGACTCGGCGCGCGAGACGGCCTCGTTGGCGTGGTCGACCGCCTTCTGCACGTCGGCGCGCAGGCGTTCGTCGTGGACCAGCTCGGACAGCGGGGTGTCGGCGGGGAGTTTGCGGACCGCGAGCCAGTGGGCGAGGGCTTCCGGGTCGAGGGTGATCAGGGCGGCGACGTAGGGGCGGTTGTCGCCGACGACGAGGCACTGGCCGACGGGCGGGCGGCTGCGCAGGCGGTCCTCCAGGACGGCCGGGGAGACGTTCTTGCCGCCGGTCGTGACGAGGATGTCCTTCTTGCGGCCGGTGATGGTGAGGTAGCCGTCCTCGTCGAGTGAGCCGAGGTCGCCGGTGGCGAACCAGCCGTCGCCCAGCACCTCCCCGGACGCGGCCGGGTTGTTCCAGTAGGCGCCGAAGACGATGCCGCCCTTGATGAGCACCTCGCCGTCGTCGGCGATGCGGACGGCGGTGCCGGGGACCGGCAGGCCGACCGTGCCGGGACGGGGGTCCAGGGGCGGGACGATGGTGGCGGCGGCGGTGGTCTCGGTGAGGCCGTAGCCCTCGTAGATCAGGATGCCGGCCGCGTAGAAGAAGAGGTTCAGGTCGCGGTCGAGGGGGCTGCCGCCGCTGATGGCGTAGCGCACGCGGCCGCCGAGTTCCTTGCGGATGCGGCGGTAGACCAGCAGGTCGTACAGGGCCCACGCGGCGCGCAGGCCGGGGCCGGGCCCGGGGCCCTTGCCCAGGAACCGGTTCATGTGGGCCTGGCCGAAGCGGACGGCGATGCGGTGGGCACGGTCGAACGAGGCGCCGCGCCCGAGCTTCTCGGCGGTGGCACGGCCGGTGTCGTGGATCTTCTCGAAGAGGTAGGGGACGCCGACCAGGAAGGTCGGGCGGAACGACCTGAGGGCCGGGCGGAGTTCGTCGGGCTTGATGCTCGGGCAGTGGCCGATCTCGATGCGGCCCATCAGGCAGGCGATCTGCAGGGTGCGGCCGAGGATGTGCGCGAGCGGGAGGAAGAGGAGCGTCGAGGCGGTCTGGCCGGTGACCTCCTTGAACAGGGGGTGCAGCAGTTCGACGGTGTTGGCGGCCTCGGCGTGCAGGTTGGCGTGGGTGAGGACGCAGCCCTTGGGGCGGCCGGTGGTGCCGGAGGTGTAGCAGAGGGTCGCGGTGGTGTCGGGGGTCAGGGCGGTGCGGCGCTTGGTGACCTCCTCGTCGGCCACGTCCCGGCCGAGGGCGGTGAGGTCGTCGAGGGCGCCGCCGTCCAACTGCCAGACACGTGGGGGCTCGGGGTGGGCGGTCGTGCCGGTCAGGACGGTCTCGGCGTTCGCTGCGGTCTCGGTGACCACGTGGCGGGCGCCGGAGTCGCGGACGATCCACTCCACCTGGTCGGCCGAGGAGGTGGCGTAGACCGGGACGGTCTGGCCGCCCGCCGACCAGATCGCGAAGTCCAGGACCGTCCACTCGTAGCGGGTGCGGGACATCACCGCGACGCGGCCGCCCGGTTCGAGACCGGCCGCGATCAGGCCCTTGGCCACGGCGGTGACCTCGCGGGCGAAGGCCGCCGCCGTGACGGGCTGCCAGGTGCCGTGCCGCTCCCGGCGCAGGACCACGGCGTCGGGGGCTTCGGCCGCGTTGGTGTACGGGATGTCGGCGATGCTGCCGGTCCTGGGGCGGGGCGCGAGGGGAGCCGTGCGGGCCTCGCGGACGATGCCCCGCTCGTCCCTGACGGTCTCGGCCTTCGTGCGGACCGCCAGGTCGGTGCGGTGTTTCGCCCGTTGCAGATCTTTGCGTACGCCCATGACGGCTCCCGGTCGCGGATGAGGCTGACGTGCTGCCGTATCTACTTACTCCGGAGTCAACTTACTCATAAGTAAGCCCGGGTCAATGGGCGGGGGTCACATCATGCGGTTCGCGGTGTCGATCGCCTCGGCGAGCCCCCGGATCTCCTCGCTCTCCGTGCTGTCGGCCAAGTCGTCGGCGCGGTCGGCGAGTTCGTCCAGGCGCGGGGCGTCGGGCAGGTCGCGGTCACCGCGGCCGAGGGCGTCGGCGAAGTAGGCCGCCGTGGCGGCGGTCCGCAGGCCGCGGCTCGCGTTCCACACGGAGTCGTCGAGGGCGTCGGCCTCCAGGTCGCCGGACTCCTCGTGCGGGTCGCGGGTCTCGGGGTCGAGCCAGCGGACGGTGGCGGTGGCGAGGTGGCCCCGGGCGCCGGGCACGGTGCGCACGGCGTACAGGGCGGTGACGGTGTGGCCGGGGCCGACCTCGCCGCCGTCGACCCGGTCGTCGCGGAAGTCCTCGTCGGCGACGCGGCGGTTGTCGTAGCCGATGAGGCGGAACTCCTCGACCGTCTCGGGGTCGAAGGCGACCTGCGCCTTGGCGTCGCGGGCGGTGAGGTCGACGTTGCGCGGGAGCTGCTCGGAGAAGACCTTGCGGGCCTCGTCCTCGTCGGACACGTAGACGGTGTGGCCGTCGCCCTTGTCGGCGAGCCGCTCCATGAGGGCGTCGCCGTAGTCGCTGCCGACGCCGACGCCGAAGAGGGTGATGCCGTGCTCGCGGCGCTCGCCGGAGATGCGCTCCAGGATGCTGTCCGCGTCGGTGTCGCCGGTGTTGGCGAGGGCGTCCGAGATGAGGACGACCCGGTTGGTGGCGCCCTCGCGCAGGCCCTCGACGGCCGTCTCGTAGCCGGTCTCGACGCCGGCGCCGAGGTTGGTGGAGTCCTGGGTGTCCAGGTCGGTGACGGCGTCCTGGATCTCGTCTCGGTTGCCGTCGAGACGGGTCATGGGCAGGACGGTCTCGGCCTCGTCACTGAAGGTGACGAGCGCGACCGAGTCGTCGTCGCGCAGCCGGTCCGTCATCACCGAGAGGGACTCCTTGGCGAGGTCCAGGCGGCCCGGTTCGTCCATGGAGCCCGAGACGTCGATGACGAAGGTCAGGGCCGCGGGCGGGCGTTCGCCGCCGCGTTCCGCGGTGCGGGTGGCGAGGCCGACGCGGACCAGGGACCAGTCCTCGCCGTCCGTGCGGGCTCCGTCGACGGTGACCGAGAAGCCGTCACCGTCGGGGCGCTCGTAGTCCTGGCGGAAGCTGTTGACGAACTCCTCGGGGCGGACCGTCGACGGGTCGGGGAGCCGGCCGTCGGCGAGGGAGCGGCGGGCGTAGTCGTAGGAGGCGGTGTCGACGTCCAGGGCGAAGGTGGAGAGGTGGCCGGGGTCTTCGCGGAAGTCGTCCCGCTCGCTCGTGGCGTCCTCGTCGCCGTGGGCGGGCGCGGGTTCGCGCGCGCCGTACTCCGGGCGGTCGGCGGCCTTGCTGCCGTCGCCGGTGTCGCCGCCCCCGCTGCACGCGGTGAGCAGCAGTCCGCTCGCGGCCGTGAGTGCGAGCAGCGCTTTTCGTGTCCGGAACCGCTCCATCGTCCGTACCCCCTGCGTCCGTTGCCGTCGGCTTCTTGCGACTGTGACGGCGCAGGGGGCCCGAACGTGCGGTACAGGGCGTTGCGGAAGCGTCTCGAAGCGGCCACGGGGACCGGCCTTCGAGACCGGTGGGTGATCCTCCGTTGACCTAGGAGACGACGTCCTTGCGGGCGAAACCCCGGAAGGCCAGGGCGAACAGCACGAGCGCGTACGTTACCGAGACCGACGTGCCCTGGATCATGTCCGACCACTCCAGCTGGGGCCGGACGGCGTCGAGCCAGGCGTACTGCCAGTGCGCGGGCAGGAAGTCGCGCCAGTCGCCGAGGGCCGTCACCTCGTCGAGGACGCTGCCGATGATGGTGAGGAACACCGCACCGCCGACCGCGCCGAGCGGAGCGTCCGTCCTGGTCGAGAGGTAGAACGCGAGTGCCGCGGTGACCAGTTGGGACACCATGATGTACGCGACCACGATGAGCAGGCGCTGGGCGGCCGTGCCGGTGGGCAGGGTGCCGCCGGTGGGCAGTTCGAGCGGGCCCCAGCCGTAGGCGGCCGTGCCCACGGCGAGGGCGACGACCGGGAGCAGGATCATCGCGGCCAGGCTCAGGGTGAGTCCGACGGCGAGCTTGGACCACAGCAGCCGGGCCCGGGGCACGGGGGCCGCGAGCAGGTAGCGCAGGGAGGACCAGCTCGCCTCCGAGGCGACGGTGTCGCCGCAGAACAGGGCGACGGGGATGACGAGCAGGAAGCCGGCGGCGGAGAAGAGGTTGACGGCGGCGAAGTTGGCTCCGGACGCCGTCGCGGTGTCCATGAGGTTGACGCGGTTGTTGTTGCCGCCCGGGTCGCCGCCGACCTGGAAGGCGACGAGCAGGATGATCGGCAGGGCGACCAGGACACCGCCCATGACCTGCGTGCGGCGCCGCTTCAGCTGCCGGACCAGCTCCACGCGGAAGGGCAGGGTGCGGCCCGCGCGGTAGCCGTCGGCGACCTCGACGGGCGGCTCGGCGAGCTGGCTCATGCTTCGGCTCCGATCAGGGTGAGGAAGGCGTCCTCCAGGCGGCGGTGGGGGCCGACCGACCGCACCGCCACGTCCAGCCGTACGAGGTCGGCGACCAGGCGCTGCGGGGTGCCGTCGGCGTCGAGCTGGACGAGGAGGCCCTCGTCGGTGCGTACGGCCGAGGCGACGCCGGGCAGGGCGGCGACCTTCTCCACGACGGGCTCGTCCACGGGCGTGGCCGTACCGATCAGGAGGGTGTCGCCCGAGCCGGTGATGTCCGCGACCGGGCCCGCCTGGACGAGCTGTCCGTGGTCCATCACGACCAGGTGGGTGCAGGTCTGCTCGACCTCCGCGAGGAGGTGGCTGGAGACGATGACCGTGCGGCCGGCGGCGGCGTAGCGGATCATCACCTCGCGCATCTCGCGGATCTGGGGCGGGTCGAGGCCGTTGGTCGGTTCGTCGAGGATGAGCAGGTCCGGCAGGCCGAGCATGGCCTGGGCGATGGCGAGGCGCTGGCGCATGCCCTGGGAGTAGGTGCGCACGGCGCGGGCGAGGGCGTCGCCCAGGCCCGCGATCTCCAGGGCCTCCTCCAGGTGCGCGTCCTCGGGCGGGCGGCCGGTGGCGCGCCAGTACAGCTCCAGGTTCTCGCGGCCGGACAGGTGGGGCAGGAAGCCCGCGCCCTCGACGAAGGCGCCGACCCGGGACAGGACCGGGGCGCCGGCGCTGATGGCGTGGCCGAAGACGCGGATCTCACCGCCGTCGGGCCTGATGAGGCCCATCAGCATGCGCAGGGTGGTGGTCTTGCCCGCCCCGTTGGGGCCGAGCAGGCCGAGGACCTGGCCCTTCTCCACGCGGAAGGAGAGGTCCTTGACGGCGTACCGGTCCGACGCCTTCGCGTAGCGCTTGGTCAGGTCGGTGATCTGGAGGGGGACCTCGGCCAGTGCCGGGTCCGGCGGGGCCGGTGCCACCGTGCGGCGGCGTCCCGTGAGGATCAGCGCGAGCGCGATGCCGGCACCGGCGAGCGGCAGCCACCAGACCCAGGCGGGCAGCCCGGCCCGGCTGTCGCGCTCGCCGAGAGCCGAGGGGACCTTCAGATCGCCCTTGAGGGAGACGGTGTACGTCGCCGGGGCGGTCGGGGAGGCGTAGCCGAGGTCCGTGGAGGCGAGGACCAGACGCAGCCGGTGTCCGTCGGCGACTTCGTGGTCGATCGCCGGGAGGGTGATCCGGACGTCCTTGCCGGCCTTGGCGTCCTCGACCCGGACGGGCGTGACGAGCTGGGAGGGCAGCACCTGCTGGGCCTCGCCGCCGGGGCCGACGTCGTAGAGCTTGGCGAAGAGCACGGCGTCGTCGCCGGTGGACTTCACGTGCACGGTCGCGGTGGGCGAGCCGGTGATCTGAAGGTCCTCGCGCTGCGGTGCCGACTCGAACGCGGCGAACTGGCCGGGGAAGTCCAGGGAGACGCCGATGCCGAGCGTGGAGAGCTGGCTGAGGCCGCCGGCGCCGCCGAGGCCGGGCAGGGCGGAGACGCCGGGCGGGCTGGCGCCGGGCGGGTTGGCGAAGCTCTGCTCGCGGCCGGCCAGGGCGATGGAGCGCTGCTCGGCCTCCAGGCCGGGGTAGCGGTCCGAGGTCACGCCGGCCAGGCGGGGTTCGCCGTCGCCGGAGCCCGTGCCGAGGGTGCGGGTGACGCGGAAGGCGGGGCCGGTGTCGGCGCCCTTGTCGTCCTTCAGGTAGCGGTCGAACCAGGTCTTCACGCGGTCCTGGACGCGGCCGGTCTCCATGTCGCCGCCGTCGTGGCCGCCGGCGATCCAGTCGACGTCCACGGGAGCGCCGTTCGCACGGATCGCCTTCGCCGCCCGGTCGGCCTGGCCGAGCGGGAAGAGGGAGTCGGACTGGCCCTGCATCAGCAGCGTCGGGACCTTGATGTCCTTGCCGACCGCGGACGGCGAACGCTCCTCCAGCAGCTGGCGGGCCTGCGCGTCCGGCTTGCCCGACTCGGCGACCCGCTCGTACATGCGGCACAGCGCGGGCTCGAACTTCTCACAGCCGCCGCCGGAGTTGACGAAGATGCCGGCCCAGAGCTTCTTGAACACGCCGTTCGGGAAGAGGGCGTCGGCGAGGTTCCAGTAGGTGATCGCCGGGGCGATGGCGTCGACGCGGGCGTCGTGCCCCGCGGTGAGCAGGGCGATGGCGCCGCCGTAGGAGCCGCCGGCCATGCCGACGCGGGGGTCGCCCTTCTTGTCGAGCTCGACCTGGGGCTGCTTCGCCAGCCAGTCGATGAGCCCGGAGACGTCGGCGACCTCGCCCTTGGGGTCGTTCAGCCCGATCTTGCCGTTCGACTTGCCGAAGCCGCGGGCCGACCAGGTCAGGACCGCGTAGCCGTCCCGGGCGAGGTCCTGGGCCTGCTGCCGTACGTCGTTCTTGCTGCCGCCGAAGCCGTGGCCGAGCAGGACGGCGGGGCGGCGTCCCTCGCCGCCGGAGGTGAAGAACGAGGTGTCGATGCGCACGCCGTCCGCGGTGTTCAGGAGCCGGTCCGTGCGGTGCACCGGGGGCGCCTCGTCGCCGGCGACGGCCGTCCACGTTCCCGCGCCCGCGAGGACGACGACGGCGGCCCCGGCGGCGAGGAGCCTCCGGGGCCTCCGAAGCAGCCCGTTCAGTCCGGGCAGTCGAAGATCCATGCGTCAACGGTACGGGGTGAAGCTGTCGATGAGTTGTCGACCGGAGACCGAAGTGGGTGGCATCCCAGGGGTGTACACGGAGTTCGTCGCGTACTGCGGGTGGTGTACGGGGCCCGGCTCGGGTGGTGCCGTGATCTGCCGTGCGCGGGTGCGTTGTGGTTGTTCGCGCAGTTCCCCGCGCCCCTGAAGGCAGGCCCCTACGCCTCCGGTACGGACACCAGCCAGCGCGTCTGCCTGCGCGGGCGCAGGTACAGCGCCCAGTACAGGGTCGCCGCCGCTGTGATGCCGCCCGTCCAGAGGAGGTACGTCGTCTCCTGCTGCATCAGGACGTAGAGCAGGACCACGATCAGGAGGAGGGGGACCGCCGGCCACAGGGGCATGCGCCAGGCCTGGGTGTGCCGGTGGGGGCCGCGGCGGGAGAGCAGGGCGGCGACGGCGACCAGGAGGTACATCCCCGTCACCGAGACGCCGGTGACGCCGTACAGGGTGTCCAGGTTCACGAAGCACAGGGCCGCGCCGGGGACTCCCACCGCCAGGGTGGAGACCCAGGGGGAGCCGAAGCGGCCCAGGCGGGAGAAGAGGGCGTTGACGGGCTCGGGCCAGGCCTTGTCGCGGGCCGAGGCGAACAGGACGCGGGAGTTCTGGATGACCATGACGATCCCGGCGTTGATGATCGCGAGGGCCACACAGAGGCTGACGAACGTGCCGACGGCCGAGTCGGACCAGGCGGTGACCATGGTGCCGATGTCCCCGCCGGTGAGGGCGGCGAGGTCGGGGGCTCCCAGGGTGATGGCCGCCACCGGGACCAGGATGATCACGGCGGAGATGGCGAGGGTGGCCAGGACGGTGCGGGCGACCGTGCGGCGGGGGTTCTCCAGTTCCTCGGAGAGGTAGACCGCCGTGGAGAAGCCCTGGGTGACGAACAGGGCGATCGCGAGGCCGGAGACCACCAGGAGGGCCGTCACCGTGTCGGGGGCGCCGTCCGGGCGCGCCACCTGCATCGAGACCAGGCTGTCGGCGCCGCGTTCGGCGTGCGTGAAGCCCAGGACCGCCACGACCGCCGCCGCGATGACCTCCAGGACCAGGAAGACGCCGGTGATCCAGGCGTTGGCCCGCAGGTCGAGCAGGCCGGCGAGGGTCGCGAGGAGCATCACCGAGGCGCCGGTCCAGGACGGGTCGAGGTGGACGAGGGGGGCGAGGTAGTCGGCCGTTCCCATCGCGATGACCGGCGGGACGATCACCACCACCAGCAGGGAGAGGACGAACACCAGCCAGCCCGCGAGCCGTCCGGCCATCGTCGAGACCATGGCGTACTCGCCCCCGGCGCTGGGGATGAGGGTGCCCAGCTCGGAGTAGCAGAACGCCACGGCGACACAGAGCAGGGAGCCGATGGCGATGGTGAGGGCGGTGGCGGTGCCGAGCGAGCCGAACAGGTCGGGGACCACCACGAAGAGCGTCGAGGCGGGCGTCACGCAGGAGAGGGTGAGGAGGGTGCCGCCGACGACTCCGATGGAGCGCTTGAGCTTCCCGGGATGACGGTCCGGCGCCTGCGCGACGGTGGTCTCGACAGGGCGGAGCGTGTCGGTCATGCGGCGGTTCCCATCGGCTCGGCGGCGCGGCAGTGGATGTGCGCAGCATCGAACACCGACGAAAAGCAGCAGGTCAATGGGTGTTTACCTACGAAATCCGCAGCAGAAGGCCACTTTCGCTGCTGTTTTAGGAAGCAGAGGCCAATGGGAACAGGGCGGGGGCTTCCTGCGGTTCTCGCAGGAAGCCCCCGGAAAAAACTCTCGGCGGGTGCCTCAGTGGTTGCGCGGGAAGCCCAGATCCACGCCCGCGGGGGCGTCGGCCGGGTCCGGCCAGCGGGTGGTGACGACCTTGCCGCGGGTGTAGAAGTGCGTGCCGTCGTTGCCGTAGATGTGGTGGTCGCCGAAGAGCGAGTCCTTCCAGCCGCCGAAGGAGTGGTAGCCCACGGGGACCGGGATCGGCACGTTGATGCCGACCATGCCGGCCTCGACCTCCAGCTGGAAGCGGCGGGCCGCGCCGCCGTCCCGGGTGAAGATCGCGGTGCCGTTGCCGAACGGCGAGGCGTTGATGAGGTCCAGGGCCTCCTCGTAGGTCTCCGTGCGCAGCACGGTGAGCACCGGGCCGAAGATCTCGTCCTGGTAGGCCTTGGCGGAGGTGGGCACCTTGTCGAGCAGCGAGATGCCGATCCAGTGGCCGTTCTCGAAGCCGTCGACCGTGTGGCCGGTGCCGTCCAGGACGACCTCGCAGCCCTCGGCCGCCGCTCCCTCGACGTAGGAGGCGACCTTGTCGCGGTGGACCTTGGTGATGAGCGGGCCCATCTCGGACGTCGGGTCGTCGCCGGGGCCGATCTTGATCTTCTCGGCGCGCTCGCGGATCTTCTCCACCAGCTCGTCGCCGATCGAGCCCACCGCGACGACCGCGGAGATGGCCATGCAGCGCTCGCCCGCCGAGCCGTAGGCCGCGCTCACCGCCGCGTCGGCGGCGGCGTCGAGGTCGGCGTCCGGGAGGACCAGCATGTGGTTCTTGGCGCCGCCGAGGGCCTGCACGCGCTTGCCGTTGGCGGAGGCGGTGGTGTGGATGTAGCGGGCGATCGGGGTCGAGCCGACGAAGGAGACGGCCTTGACGTCCGGGTGCTCCAGCAGGCGGTCCACGGCCACCTTGTCGCCGTGAACGACGTTGAAGACGCCGTCCGGGAGGCCCGCCTCCGCGAGCAGTTCAGCGATCTTGATCGAGGCGGACGGGTCCTTCTCGGAGGGCTTCAGCACGAAGGTGTTGCCGCAGGCGATGGCGATGGGGAACATCCACATCGGCACCATCGCCGGGAAGTTGAACGGTGTGATGCCCGCGACGACGCCGAGCGGCTGGCGGATCGAGGAGACGTCGACGCGGCTGGCGACCTGGGTGGACAGCTCGCCCTTCAGCTGGACGCTGATGCCGCAGGCCAGGTCGACGATCTCCAGGCCGCGGGCGACCTCGCCGAGGGCGTCGCTGTGCACCTTGCCGTGCTCGGCGGTGATCAGCTCGGCGATCGCGTCCCGGTTGGCGTCCAGCAAGGCGCGGAACGTGAACAGGATCGACGTGCGCTGGGCCAGCGAGGACTGGCCCCAGGTCAGGTAGGCCTCCTTGGCGGCGGCGACCGCCGCGTCCACCTCCTCGACCGAGGCGAACGCGACCTTCGTCGTCACCTCGCCGGTCGCCGGGTTGGTGACCGGCCCGTGCGTGCCCGAGGCGCCTTCGACGGTCTTGCCGCCGATCCAGTGGTTGACGGTCTTCGTCATGGCCGGGAACTCCTTCACAGATGGCGGCGTCGGGTGGAGACGTGCCGTTCGTACAGCTCACGTGCCTTGACCGCGGACGGCCGTGTCGCGGTCTCGGCCACGGGTACATCCCACCAGGCCTGCGCGGGAGGCGCGCCCGACACTGTGTCTGCCGTTTGGGTCTCGACGTAGACACATGTGGGAGTGTCGGCCGCCCGGGCCTCGGCGAGGGCCTCCCGCAGGTCCCGGACGGTCTTCGCGCGCAGGACGCGCATGCCGAGGCTGGCCGCGTTGGCGGCGAGGTCCACGGGCAGCGGTGGCCCCGTGTACGAGCCGTCCTCGGAGCGGTAGCGGTAGGCGGTGCCGAACCGCTCGCCGCCCACCGACTCCGACAGTCCGCCGATGGACGCGTAGCCGTGGTTCTGGATGATCAGGACCTTGATCGCGATGCCCTCCTGGACGGCCGTCACGAGCTCCGTCGGCATCATCAGGTACGTGCCGTCGCCGACCAGCGCCCACACGGGCCGGTCCGGGGCGGCCAGCTTCACGCCGATGGCGGCCGGGATCTCGTAGCCCATGCAGGAGTAGCCGTACTCCAGGTGGTACTGGTCGGGCGACCGGGTGCGCCACAGTTTGTGCAGGTCGCCGGGGAGGGAGCCGGCGGCGTTGATCAGGATGTCCGACGCGTCGGCGATCTCGTCCAGGACGCCGAGGACCTGCGGCTGGGTCGGGCGGGTGTCCGGTTCGTCCACCTCGTAGCAGGCGTCGACGCGCTGTTCCCAGCGCTCCTTGTCCTCGGTGTACTCGGTGGCGTAGCCGCCCGCGACCCGGTGCGCGTGCAGGCTCAGGGCGTCCGTGAGCTCCTGAAGGCCACTGCGGGCGTCCGCGACGAGGGGCCGGCCGGCGAGCTTGTGGCCGTCGAAGGGAGCGATGTTGAGGTTGAGGAACCGCACGTCCGGGTTGCTGAACAGCGTGCCCGAGGCGGTGGTGAAGTCGGTGTAGCGGGTGCCGACGCCGATCACCAGGTCGGCGGTGCGGGCGAGTTCGTCCGCGGTGGCCGTGCCGGTGTGGCCGATGCCGCCGACGTCCTGGGGGTGGTCGTGGCGCAGGGAGCCCTTGCCGGCCTGGGTGGAGGCGACCGGGATGCCGGTGTTCTGGGCGAACTCTGCGAGGGCCTCCTCGGCGCGGCTGTGGTGGACCCCGCCGCCCGCGACGACCAGGGGCCGCTTCGCCGCGCGGATCGCCCGCACGGCCTCGGCCAGTTCCACCGGGTCGGCGCCGGGACGCCGTACGGCCCAGACGCGCTCGGCGAAGAACTCCTCCGGCCAGTCGTACGCCTCCGCCTGCACGTCCTGGGGCAGGGCGAGGGTGACGGCGCCGGTCTCGACGGGGTCGGTGAGCACGCGCATCGCGTTCAGCGCCGAGGGGATCAGGGCCTCGGGCCGGGTGATCCGGTCGAAGTACCTCGACACCGGTCGCAGGCAGTCGTTGACCGACACGTCGCCCGCGTAGGGCACTTCGAGCTGCTGGAGGACCGGGTCGGCGGGGCGGGTGGCGAACACGTCACCGGGCAGGAGCAGCACCGGCAGGTGGTTGATGGTCGCGAGGGCCGCGCCGGTGACGAGGTTGGTGGCGCCCGGGCCGATGGAGGTCGTCACCGCGTGCGTGGACAGGCGGCCGGACTGGCGGGCGTAGCCGACGGCCGCGTGCACCATGGACTGCTCATTGCGCCCCTGGTGGTACGGCATCTCCTCGGCGTGCTCCAGGAGCGCCTGGCCGATGCCGGCGACGTTGCCGTGGCCGAAGATGCCCCAGGTGGCGCCGATGAGCCGCTGCCGGACGCCGTCGCGTTCGGTGTACTGGGCCGCCAGGAAGCGCACCAGCGCCTGTGCGACCGTCAGCCTCGTGGTCGAGGTCATCGGTGTCCCTCCCTCTGGGTGGTCACGGATACGCGACGGTGACGGCGGGCGTTCACCCGGGGAGGCCGTGTACGCCTCGTCGGGGAGACCTCCGGCGCGGGGCCGTAGCGGGCGGGGAGTTGTCGCTCGCACTTCGCTCCTGCCAAAGCAAAGCGGCCTCCCGCGCCGGAGGCGATCAGGGCCCGGGACGCGCCCGGGAGGTGGAACTCGTGGTCTTCGGTGCTGTCGCCCGTGGTGAAGGTGCGGGTGGTCATGAGGCGGCCCTCACAGCAGTCCGACGGCGGTGTCCACGGCGGCGGCCACGTCGCCGTCCGCCGGGTACAGCAGCGAACGGCCCACGACCAGCCCGCGCACGGTGGGCAGTTGCAGGGCGCCGCGCCACTTCTCGTACGCCCCGTCCTGGTCGTCGCCCACCTCGCCGCCGAGCAGCACGGCGGGCAGCGTGGACGTGGCCATGACCTCGGCCATGTCGTCGGGGTTGTCGGTGACCGGGACCTTCAGCCAGGTGTAGGCGGAACTGCCGCCGAGGCCCGAGGCGATGGCGATCGACTTGGTCACGGCTTCGGCCGAGAGGTCGTTGCGCAGCCGGCCCCGCTCGTCGCGGTAGCTGATGAACGGCTCGACGAAGACGGGGAGTTTCCGGGCGGCCATGGCGTCGACGGCCCTGGCGGTGGACTCCATCGTGGTGAGCGAGCCGGGGTCGTCGTAGTCGATGCGCAGCAGCAGCTTGCCCGCGTCGAAGCCGAGGCGCTCGATGTCCTCGGGGCGGTGTCCGGTGAAGCGGTCGTCGAGTTCGAAGCTCGCGCCTTGGAGGCCGCCGCGGTTCATCGAGCCCAGGACGACCTTGCCGTCGAGGGCGCCGAGCAGGAGCAGGTCGTCGAGGATGTCGGCGGTGGCCAGGACGCCGTCCACGCCGGGGCGGGACAGGGCCAGGCAGAGGCGTTCGAGGAGGTCGGCGCGGTTGGCCATGGCCATGGCACGGCCGCCTACACCGAGGGCGCCGCGGGCCGGGTGGTCGGCGGCGACGATCATCAGGCGGCCGCTCGCGTTCAGCAGCGGCCTCCGGGGGCGGCGGGCCGCGGCTTCGGCGATCGCCTCCGGGCGGTGGCTGCGCAGGCGGACGAGTTCGGCGACGTCGACGGTCACTGGACGGCTCCCGCGGTGACGGCCGCCTCGATCTCGGCCGGGGTGGGCATGGCGGAGGAGCACTCCAGGCGGGAGGCGACGATGGCACCGGCGGCGTTGGCGTGCCGCATGGTCTTCTCCAGTTCCCAGCCGGCCAGCAGGCCGTGCACGAGTGCGCCGCCGAAGGCGTCGCCGGCGCCGAGGCCGTTGAGGACGTTCACGGGCAGCGGCGGGACCTCGGCGCTCTCCCCGGCGCTGTTCACCGCGAGGACGCCCTTGGGGCCCTGCTTGACGACGGCCAGCTCGACACCGGCGTCCAGGAGGGCGCGGGCGGCGGCGTGGGGTTCGCGCACGCCGGTGGCGACCTCCACCTCGTCGAGGTTGCCGACGGCGACGGTGGTGTGGCGCAGGGCCTCGGTGTAGAAGGGGCGGGCCGCGCGGGGGTCGGTCCAGAACATGGGGCGCCAGTCGAGGTCGAAGACCGTGGTGCCGGACTTGGCGCGGTGGGCGAGGGCCGCGAGGGTCGCCGTACGGCTCGGTTCCTCGCTCAGGCCCGTGCCCGTGACCCAGAAGACCCGGGCGTCGCGGACGGCGTCGAGGTCGAGCTCGTGGGCGTCGATCTCCAGGTCGGGGGCCTTGGGCTGCCGGTAGAAGTACAGCGGGAAGTCGTCCGGCGGGAAGACCTCGCAGAAAGTGACCGGGGTGGGCAGGCCGGGGACCGGGGTGACCCAGCGGTCGTCCACGCCGAAGCCCTTCAGGGCCTCGTGGAGGTAGGTGCCGAAGGGGTCGTCGCCGGTGCGGGTGATCACTGCCGTCCGGCGGCCCAGGCGGGCCGCGGCGACCGCGACGTTGCTCGCGGAGCCGCCGAGGAACTTGCCGAAGGACGTGACCTGCGGCAGCGGGACGCCGGTCTGGAGCGGATACAGATCCACTCCGATCCGCCCCATGGTGATCAGGTCGTACGCCATCGGTGTCCCCTCGGTGCTCGGCTCTCCCCGGTGTTGTAGCCCCCTCTCGACGCCCTGTCAATGTTTTGTCCAGACATTCGGACCAGATCATGACAGCGCTTTCCGTATGCCCTGGTCCGGATGTCCCGATCCGGATTTCACGGTTCCGCGGTCTTCAGGCCTCGGCGTCGGCCCCTGCGCCCGGGCATCGGGCCCGGCACCCCGTCCCCGCGTCAAGGCACCCCACCGAGCTTCCGGAGCGCGCTTTTGCCCCGGCTGTGTCACAAACACCCCCGTCCTGTCACGTGCGTGCCGTGTACGCGGGTCTTCCGTCACACCCGGCCCACAGGCCCTGCCGCGTACCACCGGGCCTCGTTGACCGGACACAGGCTTGTTGATCGCCAGCGCAGCGCCCGGCTCCCCCGGACGGCCGTCCACGGCCGCCGCCGTGGTGCGCGCGGGGAGGTGCACGTCATGACCGACCGAAGGCTCTGGTCCTACAAGGAGATCGCGGCGCACATCCGGGTGCAGCCCGACACCGTGCGGTCCTACCGCAAACACGGGCTGCTGCCCCCGCCCGACCACGTCGAGGGCGGCAAGCCCTACTGGTACGCCGACACCGTCCGGGCGTGGGTCGCCTCCCGGCCCGGCAACCGCGGCCGAAGAGCCGAGTGAGCCCGTCCCGCCCCCCTTCTCGACCTCGTGCCCCACGCTCCCGTGGGGCACGGCGCCGTCGGCCGGGGCGTCAGCTCCAGGGCTCGATGACCGTCGCCCCCGCTCCCGGCGTCTCCCCCATCGCCTCCAGCGCGGCCGGGACGTCGGCCAGCGCGATCGTCGAGGTCACCAGCAGATCGGGGCGCAGGACGCCGCTGCGGACCAGCTCAAGCATCGGCGGGTAGCTGTGCGCGGCCATGCCGTGGCTGCCGAGCAGTTCCAGCTCAAGGGCGATCACGCGGGCCATCGGCACGGGGGTCGTGCCGGCCGGTGAGGGCAGCAGGCCCACCTGGACGTGCCGGCCACGGCGGCGCAGGCCGTTCACGGAGGCGGCGCACGTGCCGGGTGAGCCCAGGGCGTCGAGGGAGAGGTGGGCACCGCCGCCGGTCAGGTCACGGACCGCGGCCGCGGTGTCCGCCACGGCGGTCGCGTCCAGGCACTGTGCCGCGCCGAACGTCCGCGCCAGTTCCAGGGCCCGTTCCGACACGTCGACCGCCACCACGCGGGCTCCCGACGCGGCCGCGATCATCACGGCCGAGAGCCCGACCCCGCCGCAGCCGTGCACAGCGACCCTTCCCCAAGCTCTCAACTTCGTTCGAGCAGGGGAGACCCCAACCCCGCCGCCACCCGGCCCTGCTGCACCACCGCCCGGTACGCCGTGGCGAAGCGGCAGCCGAGCGAGGCCGCCGTCGCGAAGGACAGCTCCCCGGGCAGCGCCACGAGATTCACATCGGCGTGGTCCAGCGCCACGTACTGGGCGAAGGAACCCCAGTGGGTGAAGCCGGGCTGGGTCTGGCGCTCGCACACCTGATGGTCGCCCGCAGCGCAGGACGGGCAGGTGCCGCAGGCGCAGATGAACGGCACGGTGACCCGGTCGCCGGGCCGCCATCCGGTCACCCGGGCGCCCACCGCCTCGACGACCCCGGCGAGTTCGTGCCCGGGCACGTGCGGCAGGACGATGTCCGGGTCGTGGCCCTGCCAGCCGTGCCAGTCGCTGCGGCACAGCCCGGTGGCCTCGACCCGCACGACGACTCCGTGCTCCGCGGGCTGCGGATCCGCGACCTCCCGCACCTCGGCCGCTTCCCCGTACCGCTCGAACACCACGGCCCGCATGGACCCACCCGCCTTCCGTCGCTGTCCTGCCCGGAGCGCCCCGGGGGCGGGGTGACCGCGCGCCCCGGGTGTCCGGCACCCCCGGGAACGCTAGCGCCGCGATACGGGACGCCGCCGTCACCCGCATCACCCGGAGGTGCGTCGGCATCTGCACGGCCGGCCAGGCCGGCCTGGAGCTGATCCCTGGCCTATGAGGGCGACGAGCGCGCGAGGCCTGTGTGCAGGAGCTGAAGGGTGCCATCGTGCGCTGTCCGGAGCCGCTCATGGGGACGTCGTGAGCCGATACCCCCTAGGGGTACAGTGGGATGAGCGGGTACCTCAGCGGACCCCACAGCCCCACATGCCTCGACGAGGAGTAACGACATGACCGCCCAGACCGACACCACGGGCCCCGTCACCACCGTCTTCAAGGTGAGCGGCATGAGCTGCGGACACTGCGAGGGCGCGGTCTCCGGCGAGATCTCCCAGATCTCCGGCGTGAGCTCGGTGACGGCCGTCGCCAAGACCGGCGAGGTCACCGTCGTCTCCGCCGCCCCGCTCGACGACGAGGCCGTACGCACCGCCGTCGACGAGGCCGGCTTCGAACTGGCCGGCCGGGCCTGAGCCGCACGGGTCCGGCAGCCGACGGACCCTGAGCCACCCGGGGCCGGGCCCGCAGCCGGGCCCGGCCCCGCCCGGGTCCGGCAGCCGGCAGCCGGCAGCCGGCAGGTCTGAGACGCGCCGGCCCTGGCACCCGTACCCGTGTACGGGCCGTACGCCGCCGCCCCCGGCCCGAACGGCCCGTTCCGCTTCCCGGGCGCCCGCATCTCCTGGAGTCAGAGGACATGACCAGCACCACCGCCCAGGCACCGGCCGACCGTGAGCCGGCCCTCGCCGAGGTCGAGCTGCTCATCGGCGGGATGACCTGCGCCTCCTGCGCGGCCCGCGTCGAGAAGAAGCTCAACCGCATGGAGGGCGTCTCCGCCACGGTGAACTACGCGACGGAGAAGGCCCGGGTCGCCTATCCCGCGGGCATCGAGGTCGCCGATCTGATCGCCACCGTGGTGAAGACCGGGTACACCGCCGAGGAGCCCGCGCCCCCGCAGGAGGAGGATCCCGGCACCGGGACGCAGGACCCCGAGCTCTCGGCCCTCCGCCGGCGCCTCACCGTCTCCGCCGTCCTCGCCCTGCCCGTGATCCTCCTGGCCATGATCCCCGCGCTCCAGTTCGACAACTGGCAGTGGCTCTCGCTCACCCTCGCCGCACCCGTCGTCGTCTGGGGCGGGCTGCCCTTCCACCGGGCGGCCTGGACGAACGCCCGGCACGGCGCCGCGACCATGGACACCCTGGTCTCCCTCGGCACCCTGGCCGCGTTCGGCTGGTCCCTGTGGGCGCTGTTCCTCGGCGACGCGGGCATGCCGGGCATGCTGCACCCCTTCGAGCTCACCGTCTCGCGCGGGGACGGCGCCTCCTCGATCTACCTGGAGGTCGCGTCCGGCGTCACCGCGTTCATCCTGCTCGGCCGCTACCTGGAGGCCCGCTCCAAGCGCCGCGCGGGAGCCGCGCTCAGGGCACTGATGGACCTGGGCGCCAAGGACGTGGCCGTACTGCGGGACGGGCGCGAGGTGCGGATCCCGGCGCAGCGCCTCGCCGTCGGCGACCGGTTCGTCGTACGGCCCGGCGAGAAGATCGCCACCGACGGCACGGTCGTCGAGGGCGCCTCCGCCGTGGACGCCTCGATGCTGACCGGCGAGTCGGTGCCGGTGGACGTGACGGCCGGGGACGCGGTCACGGGCGCGACGGTCAACGCGGGCGGGCGGCTGGTCGTCGAGGCCACCCGGGTCGGCGCCGACACCCGGCTCGCGCGGATGGCGAAGCTGGTGGAGGACGCGCAGAACGGCAAGGCCGAGGTGCAGCGGCTCGCCGACCGGATCTCCGGGATCTTCGTGCCGGTGGTGCTGCTGATCGCCGCGGCCACGGCCGGGGCGTGGCTCGGCCTGACGGGCGACGGCGTCGCCTCGTTCACCGCTGCCGTAGCCGTCCTGATCATCGCCTGCCCGTGCGCGCTGGGCCTGGCCACCCCGACCGCGCTGATGGTCGGCACGGGCCGCGGCGCCCAGCTCGGCATCCTCATCAAGGGCCCGGAGGTCCTGGAGTCCACGCGCCGGGTCGACACGGTCGTCCTGGACAAGACCGGCACCGTCACCACGGGCCGGATGACCCTCCAGGAGATCCACCTCGCCGAGGGAGCCGACGAGAAGGAGGTGCTGCGGCTCGCGGGTGCCGTCGAGCACGCCTCCGAGCACCCCGTCGGCCGTGCGATCGCGCTGGGCGCCGCGGAGAGCGCCGGGCGGCTCCCGGAGGCCGAAGCGTTCGAGAACGTGCCCGGGCGGGGCGTACGCGGGCGCGTGGAAGGCCGTGACGTCGCCGTGGGGCGGCTCTTCGACGAGCTGCCGCCGGAGCTGGCCCGCGCGCGGGACGAGGCCGAGCGGGCCGGCCGTACGGCGGTCGTGGCCGGCTGGGACGGGACGGCGCGGGCCGTGCTGGCCGTCGCGGACGCGGTCAAGGAGACGAGCGCCGAGGCCGTGCGCGAGCTGCGCGCCCTGGGGCTCACGCCGGTGCTGCTGACCGGGGACAACCGCGCGGTGGCCGAGACGGTGGCCGCAGCCGTGGGCATCGAGCAGGTGGTGGCCGAGGTGCTGCCCGAGGACAAGGTCGCCGCGGTACGGCGGCTCCAGGCCGAGGGGCGGGTCGTCGCCATGGTGGGCGACGGCGTCAACGACGCGGCCGCGCTCGCCACCGCCGATCTGGGCCTGTCCCTGGGCACCGGCACGGACGCGGCGATCGAGGCGGGCGACCTGACGCTGGTGCGCGGCGATCTGCGGGTGGCCGCGGACGCCATCCGGCTGTCGCGCCGGACCCTGGCCACGATCAAGGGCAATCTCGTGTGGGCCTTCGGCTACAACGTGGCGGCGCTGCCGCTGGCCGCCGCAGGCCTGCTGAACCCGATGATCGCGGGGGCCGCGATGGCCTTCTCGTCGGTCTTCGTCGTCACGAACAGTCTGCGACTGCGGACATTTCGGTGAAGTCGCCCGAATTCAGCCTAAGTTCACGGCGAACGCAATTTGAGCCCCTCTGGAGTCCCGGGCCCGGCTCACATAAGCTCTTCACAAGGCTCGCGCATCATCCTTACGCTTGGGCCTCGAACGGCATACCTGGGCTCTTGCGCATCTAACGGACATACGCAAGAGACGCAGATCACAGTGATGTGAACGTAACCATCGAAGGGGTTCGAAGGTCTAAGTTGACGATGTCAGGGAGCGTCTTGGGGGGCGCCACCTGACATCTGGGGATGTCTTGGGGGACTTCCCCGGAGATGCGTTGCCGGGGCACGTACACCGGGAAGCTTTGAGCGGCCCTCCCGGGCGTGCGCTGTCCCGGCAGATCGCACACCACCGCAGTACCGCAGTACCGCAGTACGACGAGTTCTGCTCGTTCTGCTCAACAGCGATTCAGGCGCTGTCCTCACAGACGCCCGGCCGGATCCCGTGGGGGGAATCCGTACCGGGACTGGGAAGGCGCCCTGGACGTCGGCCCGTGGGGGGACCGACGCCGGGGCGCCTTCTTCATTGCGTAAGAAATCCCGTGAGAGATCATGCGAAGGCCCGCGCCCGTACGGGGAAGCCCGCCCGCCCACGCGAAAGCCCCCGCACCCGGCAAGCGGGACACGGGGGCCGTAGCGGTGCCGCGGCTGTGCGGCTCAGCGCTCCTCGACGGGAACGAAGTCGCGCTCGACCACGCCCGTGTAGATCTGGCGCGGGCGGCCGATGCGGGAGCCGGGCTCCTTGATCATCTCGTGCCACTGGGCGATCCAGCCCGGCAGCCGGCCGAGGGCGAACAGGACCGTGAACATCTCGGTCGGGAAGCCCATGGCCCGGTAGATCAGGCCGGTGTAGAAGTCGACGTTCGGGTAGAGGCTGCGCGAGACGAAGTAGTCGTCGGAGAGCGCGTGCTCCTCCAGCTTCAGCGCGATGTCCAGCAGCTCGTCGGACTTGCCGAGGGCGGACAGCACGTCGTGCGCGGCGGCCTTGATGATCTTGGCGCGCGGGTCGAAGTTCTTGTAGACCCGGTGGCCGAAGCCCATCAGGCGGACGCCGTCCTCCTTGTTCTTCACCTTGCGGATGAAGGAGTCGACGTCGCCGCCGGAGTCGCGGATGCCCTCCAGCATCTCCAGCACCGACTGGTTGGCGCCGCCGTGCAGCGGGCCCCACAGGGCGTTGATGCCGGCGGAGATCGAGGCGAACATGTTCGCCTGCGAGGAGCCCACCAGGCGGACCGTGGAGGTCGAGCAGTTCTGCTCGTGGTCCGCGTGCAGGATCAGCAGCTTGTCGAGCGCGGAGACCACGGTCGGGTCCAGCTCGTACTCCTGCGCGGGGACCGAGAAGGTCATGCGGAGGAAGTTCTCGACGTAGCCGAGGTCGTTGCGCGGGTAGACGAACGGGTGACCGATCGACTTCTTGTACGCGTACGCGGCGATCGTCGGGAGCTTGGCGAGCAGCCGGATCGTGGAGAGGTTGCGCTGACGCTCGTCGAACGGGTTGTGGCTGTCCTGGTAGAACGTGGACAGGGCCGAGACCACCGAGGACAGCATGGCCATCGGGTGGGCGTCGCGCGGGAAGCCCTTGTAGAAGTTCTTGACGTCCTCGTGCAGCAGGGTGTGCTGCGTGATGTCGTTCTTGAACACCGAGAGCTCGTCGACGGTCGGCAGCTCGCCGTTGATCAGCAGGTAGGCGACCTCCAGGAAGGTGGAGCGCTCGGCCAGCTGCTCGATCGGGTAGCCGCGGTACCGCAGGATGCCCGCTTCGCCGTCCAGGTACGTGACGGCGGATTTATAGGCGGCCGTGTTGCCGTAACCGCTGTCCAGCGTCACCAGACCGGTCTGGGCGCGGAGCTTTCCGATGTCGAAGCCCTTGTCACCGACGGTGCTGTCGATCACCGGGTAGGTGTACTCGCCGTCGCCGTACCGCAGTACTACAGAGTTGTCGCTCACGTCTTCCCTCACCGACGTTGTGCCTCATCTTCGAGGTTGCCCTGACTGTCTCTACCATCCCCCACTTGGCTCAGGAGAGTGCACTCGGGGTCGACCATCGGGCCTATTGACGGCACTGAGTGCCGCCAACTTGCTCATCCTGCCCCCTGGGTCCCCCTTCCGGAAGTGTCTTGTGACCTTCACGACTCATTTGATCGATCATTTTTTGTGGAACCGAGCCGGAAGTCGAGTGCCGTGCACCTCCGGCCCGCCGAAATCGTGCGCACCGCCTGGCCGATCGCCTTGCGCGAACCGACGAGGACGACCAGCTGCTTCGCCCGGGTGACCGCCGTGTAGAGCAGGTTCCGCTGGAGCATCATCCAGGCGCCCGTGGTGACCGGGATGACGACCGCCGGGTACTCGCTGCCCTGGGACCGGTGGATCGTCACGGCGTACGCGTGGGCCAACTCGTCGAGCTCGTCGAACTCGTACGGCACCTCCTCGTCCTCGTCCGTGAGCACCGTCAGGCGCTGGTCGACCGGGTCGAGCGAGGTGACCACGCCGACGGTGCCGTTGAAGACACCGTTCTTGCCCTTCTCGTAATTGTTGCGAATCTGGGTGACCTTGTCGCCGACGCGGAACACCCGTCCGCCGAATCTCTTCTCGGGCAGGTCGGGGCGGCCCGGGGTGACGGCCTGTTGCAGCAGGCCGTTGAGGGTGCCCGCGCCGGCCGGGCCGCGGTGCATGGGAGCGAGGACCTGGACGTCACGGCGGGGGTCCAGCCCGAACTTGGCCGGAATGCGGCGGGCGGCCACGTCGACGGTGAGTCGGCCGGCGGCCTCGGTGTCGTCCTCGACGAAGAGGAAGAAGTCCTTCATGCCGTCGGTGACCGGGTGTTGGCCCGCGTTGATCCGGTGCGCGTTCGTCACCACGCCGGACTGCTGGGCCTGCCGGAAGACCCGGGTGAGGCGCACCGCGGGGATGGGGCCGCCGTCGGCCAGGAGGTCGCGGAGCACCTCCCCCGCGCCGACGCTGGGCAGCTGGTCCACGTCCCCCACGAAGAGCAGGTGCGCCCCCGGCGGGACGGCCTTCACCAGCTTGTTGGCGAGCAGCAGGTCCAGCATGGACGCCTCGTCGACCACCACCAGGTCGGCGTCCAGCGGGCGGTCCCGGTCGTAGGCCGCGTCGCCGCCGGGTTTGAGCTCCAGCAGGCGGTGGACGGTGGAGGCCTCGGCGCCGGTCAGCTCGGACAGGCGCTTGGCGGCCCGGCCCGTGGGGGCGGCGAGCACGACCTTCGCCTTCCTGGCACGGGCCAGCTCCACGATCGAGCGGACCGTGAAGGACTTGCCGCAGCCGGGGCCGCCGGTGAGGACGGCGACCTTCTCGGTCAGTGCCAGCTTGACGGCGGCCTCCTGCTCGGGCGCGAGATCGGTGCCCGTGCGCCCCTTCAGCCAGCTCAGCGCCTTGTCCCAGGCGACGGTCCGGAAGCCCGGCATGCGGTCCTCGCCGGTACGCAGGAGGCGCAGCAACTGGGCCGAGAGGGAGAGTTCGGCGCGATGGAAGGGGACGAGGTAGATCGCGGTGACCGGCTCCCCGCCGTCGGGGCCCGGCACCTTCTCCCGTACGACGCCGGGGTCCTCGCCGTCCTGTGGGGGCTCGGCCAGCTCCGCCAGGCACTCGATGACCAGGCCCGTGTCGACCTGGAGCAGCTTCACCGCGTCCTTGATCAGCTGCTCCTCGGGGAGGAAGCAGTGGCCCTGGTCGGTGGACTGGGACAGCGCGTACTGAAGGCCGGCCTTGACGCGCTCCGGGCTGTCGTGCGGGATGCCGACGGACTGGGCGATCCGGTCGGCGGTGAGGAAGCCGATGCCCCAGACGTCGGACGCGAGCCGGTACGGCTGGTTCTTCACGACCGAGATGGAGGCGTCGCCGTACTTCTTGTAGATGCGCACGGCGATGGAGGTGGAGACCTCGACCGTCTGGAGGAAGAGCATGACCTCCTTGATGGCCTTCTGCTCCTCCCAGGCGTCGGCGATCTTCTTCGTGCGCTTGGGGCCCAGGCCGGGGACCTCGATGAGGCGCTTGGGCTCCTCCTCGATGATCTGGAGGGTGTCCATGCCGAAGTGCTGCGTGATCCGGTCGGCGAAGACGGGACCGATGCCCTTGACCAGGCCGGAGCCGAGGTAACGGCGGATGCCCTGGACGGTGGCCGGCAGGACCGTCGTGTAGTTCTCGACGTGGAACTGCTTTCCGTACTGCGGGTGGGAACCCCAGCGGCCCTCCATGCGCAGGGATTCGCCCACCTGCGCGCCGAGCAGCGCGCCGACGACCGTGAGCAGGTCGCCGGCGCCTCTGCCGGTGTCGACCCGGGCGACCGTGTAGCCGTTCTCCTCGTTGGCGTACGTGATGCGTTCGAGTACGCCTTCCAGCGTGGCCATGCGCCGTTCGCCCGCCTGGGCGGCCCCCGCCTGATCGGTCATGATCCGACGGTACCGCCCGGGTACGACAGTGCGGCGGGGCGGAACGGCAGGCGGTACTCGCATAAAGCGACCGATCAGTATGCGGCCGGGGCTTCGCTTTTCACGGCCCATTCACACAAGGGCGTGAAGCTTTACAGTTCAAGCATCCGAGCCGCCCCTTTTGTGATCCTTTCCCGTGGAAGAATTCAGGGGTTCGTCAACAGGGGGGCGGATTCGATTCCGGAGCGACCGTGATGCCGATGCGTTCCCCTGGCCCGAGCACCCCTCTGCGCGTGTGCACCGCGGGCACGCTTCTCGTGGCCCTGTGCGCCGTCAGCACGTTGCCACTGCTCGTGGTGGCCCCCGCGATCTCCGGGGATCACACCGTCGTGGCTCCGGGACCTTCCGCCCCGAACGGGAACACTCCCGGTACTCCCCCGCTGCACCGGGAACCCGCGCCGGAATTCCGCCCGCTCCCCAGCCCGGGGCCGGGCTGATTCCGGTACGGGCCACCCTTTTCCTTTTCCTTCTCCCCCGCCCCGATATCCCGCTGAGACGACGAGGAACGATGTCACCCCAGTCCCAGAGCGTCGCCCTGTGGATCATGTCCCTGGCCATCAACATCACGGCGGCGTGCGCGGGCATCGTCTGGGGCTGGGAGGCCTTCGCACAGTTCCTGCTGCCGGCGTTCGGGTCGGTGGTGGGGGCGTCGATGGTGAGCTACAGCCTGCGGCGGTGAGGGCGAGGGCCTCGCGGTGACCCTCCCCGCGCCGGCCCCGCGGGGGCTCCTCAAGAATCCGGCAAGAATTTCTTACGTCCCGTGCAACCCTTCCGGCCCCAGGGCTGTCGTACTAGGCGTCAGGACTTCTGGAGGGGGATCCGGGGGGATTGCGGGGGTTCCTGACGGGAGGGGAAAAGCCGAGGGGGCCCGGTCGACGGACCGGGCCCCCTCGAAACCGTTCGGACGCCTCGCGCGGGCGTCAGAAGAAGACGCCGCACCTCAGCAGGACGTTCGCGTACGGCCGTGCCTCGCCCGTGCGCACGATCAGGCGGGCCCCCGCCGACAGCTCCTTGAGCCGCTCGTGCGACACCAGGCGCAGCCCGGGAAAGTGCCCTTCCAGCAGCGCCGACGCCTCCGGGTTGGCATCCCGCAGCTCCTGCGCCGCCGTCGCCCCCTCGACCACCAGCTCGGCCAGCAGGCCCTCCAGCACCTCGGCGAACGCCGGAACCCCGGCCCGGAAGGCCAGGTCCACGACCCGGGGGCCGTCGGGGATGGGCATGCCCGCGTCGCACACCAGCACCCCGTCGCCGTGACCGAGTTCGGCCAGCGCACCGGCGAGGTGGCGGTTCAGTATCCCGGCCTTCTTCATGAGCCGGCGACCTCCGCCGCCGTCGGGAAGGACGCCTGCGCGCCCTCCTTCGTCACGGTCGCGGCCCCCACCCGCACCGCGTACGCCGCCGCCTGGGCCAGGGACTCGCCCGCCCCCAGCCGCCAGGCCAGCGCGGCGGTGAAGGAGTCGCCCGCGCCCGTCGTGTCCACCGCGTCCACCTTGACGGCCGGAACGCGCGAGACACCCTCGGCCGTAGCCACCAGCGCGCCCTGATCGCCCAGCGTCACCACCACCGACCTCGGGCCCTTGGCGAGGAGGATCCGTGCCCAGTCCTCGGGGGTGTCACCGACGGCGGAGTCACCCAGGATCACCTTCGCCTCGTGCTCGTTGACGATCAGCGGGTCGCAGGCCGCCAGCACCTCCTGCGGAAGGGGACGCGGCGGCGAGGGGTTCAGCACGAAACGGCTCTCCGGCGCCAGGCTCCGTACGGCCTCCACCACCGTCTCCAGCGGGATCTCCAGCTGCGCCGACACCACCCGGGAACCCTGGAAGAGGCAGCCGGCGGCGCTGACGTCCTCCGGGGTGAGGCGGCCGTTCGCGCCGGGTGAGACGACGATGCTGTTGTCCCCGGACGGGTCGACCGTGATCAGCGCGACGCCGGTCGGCGCGCCGCCCACCAGGACACCCACCGTGTCGACACCGGCCTCCCGCTGCGAGTCCAGCAGCAGCCGGCCGTGCGCGTCGTCGCCGACCCGGGCCAGCAGCGCCGTGCGGGCACCGAGCCGGGCGGCGGCCACCGCCTGGTTCGCGCCCTTGCCGCCCGGGTGGACGGCAAGGTCGGAGCCGAGCACGGTCTCGCCGGCACCGGGCCGGCGCTCCACTCCGATCACCAGGTCGGCGTTGGCCGACCCCACGACCAGGAGGTCGTAGTCGTACATGAGTTGCTCCCCACGTGAGTGACATGGCCGGGCGGTCCACCGGCTGTGGTGACCGCCCGGCCGTTCCCCGATGTCAGCCGCTGAAGCCGGCCACGTTCTCCTTGGTGACCACCTTCACCGGCACCTTCACCGTCTCCTCGACCTTCTCGCCCTTCAGGGCCCGCAGGGCGTTGTCCACGGCGATCTTCCCGAGCTGGGACGGCTGCTGCGCCACCGACGCGTACAGGGTGCCGCCCTCGACCGCCTTCAGTCCGTCCGGCGTGCCGTCGAAGCCGACGACCGAGACCGACTTGCCGGCCTTGGAACCCAGGGCCTTGATCGCGCCGAGCGCCATCTCGTCGTTGGCGGCGATGACGCCCTGGACGTCCGGGTGGGCCTGGAGCAGGTTCGACATGACGTCGAGGCCCTTGGTGCGGTCGAAGTCCGCGGGCTGCTGGGCGACGACCTGGATGCCCGGGAAGGCCTTGAGACCGTCGGCGAAGCCCTGCGCGCGCTCCCGGGCCGCGGACGTGCCGGCCTGGCCCTGGAGGATCACGATCTTGCCCTTGCCGCCCAGCTTGTCGGCGATGGTCTTCGCGGCGAGTTCACCGCCGGCCACGTTGTCGGAGGCGACCAGGGCGTCCACGGATGCCTTGTTGACGCCCCGGTCCACCGCGATGACCGGGATCTTCGCCTGGTCGGCGGCCTTGACGGAGTTGCTCGCGGCGTCCGAGTCCACCGGGTTGACGATGATCGCGCCAAGGCCGGAACTGGTGAAGTTCTGCAACTGGTTGGCCTGCTGGGAGGCGTCGTTCTGGGCGTCCGTGACGGTCAGGTCCACGCCCCGCTTCTCCGCCTCGGCCTCGGCACCCGCCCGGATCTGCACGAAGAAGGGGTTGTTGAGGGTCGACAGCGACAGGCCCATCTTGGGGCTGCTCGCCGCGGAGGAGCCGTTGTGCAGGAAGGACGTGGCGCCGACGATCGCGACGGTCACCACGGCCGCGAGCCCGTAGGTCGCCGCCTGCTTGCCCTTGCCTCCTCCGGAGGCACCTGCCACCGGGGTCGCCCCCGCCTTGCGGCGCAGCGTGTCGAACAGCACCGCGAGCGCGATGACGACACCGATGACGACCTGCTGCCAGAACGCGGACACGTTCAGCAGGTTGAGCCCGTTGCGCAGCACGGCCAGGATCAGCGCGCCGATGAGCGTGCCGGACGCCTTGCCGGTGCCGCCCGCGAGGGAGGCACCGCCGATGACGACCGCGGCGATCGCGTCCAGCTCGTAGCCGTCGGCGGCCTGGGGCTGCGCGGAGGAGAGGCGGGCGGCGAGCACGACACCGGCGACGGCGGCGAAGACGCCCGAGAAGGCGTAGATGGCGAGCTTCTGCTTCTTCACGCGCAGGCCGGACAGCCGCGCGGCCTCCTCGTTGCCGCCGATCGCGTACATGGAGCGGCCGATGTAGGTCCGGCCGAGCACGAAGGCCGCGATCAGGCCCATGACGGCCATCACCAGGACCGGCACCGGCAGCCAGCCGCCGAGAGTGTCACCCAGGTGGGAGACCGAGTCGGGGAAGGCGATCGGGGAGCCCTCGGAGATGACGAGGGACAGGCCGCGGGCCACGGACAGCATGGCCAGTGTGGCGATGAACGGCGGCAGCTTGCCATAGGAGATCAGGATGCCGTTGACCAGGCCGCAGACGATGCCGGTCGCTATGGCGAGCAGGACGGCGAGGAAGACCGGGACGCCCGCGGAGGTGGCGCTCCAGGCGAGGACGGTGGCGGACAGCGCGGCGACCGAGCCGACCGACAGGTCGATGCCCGCGGAGACGATCACGAAGGTCACACCGAAGGCGAGGATGGCCGTCACGGCCGCCTGCACACCGACGTTGAGGAGGTTGTCCGTCGTCAGGAAGTCGCCGGACAGCGCCGACATCGCGATGACCAGGACGATGAGCGCGGTGAGCGCGCCGTTGTCGAGCAGGAGGCGGCGCAGCCCTCCCGAGGCGCCACCCGCGCCCGTCGTGCTCTTGAGCGTGTCAGTGGCCACGGGAGGCCTCCTTGTCCGTGCCGGGGTTGCTTACTGCGAGTGCCATGACGGCGTCCTGGGTCGCCTCGTCGGCGGAGAGTTCACCGGCGATCCGGCCCTGTGCCATCACCAGCACCCGGTCGCTCATGCCGAGCACCTCGGGAAGGTCGCTGGAGATCATCAGGACCGCCGCGCCGGCGGCGGTGAGTTCGTTGACGAGCTGGTAGATCTCGACCTTGGCGCCGACGTCGATGCCGCGCGTCGGCTCGTCGAGGATCAGCACCTTGGTGTCGGCCAGCAGCCACTTGCCGATGACGACCTTCTGCTGGTTGCCTCCGGACAGGGTGCGCACGTGCTGGCCGAGGCCGGCCATCCGCACGCCGAGCTGCTGAGCGATGCGTTCGGCGGACTCGCGCCGGCCCTTGAGGTCGACGAGGCCCGCGCGGGAGGCCGACCGCATCGTCACCAGGCCGAGGTTCTCCTCGACCGAGGCGTCCAGCACCAGGCCCTGGCCCTTGCGGTCCTCGGGGACGAGGCCGATCCCGGCGGTCATCGCCGCGTTGACGTCGTACTTCGCGATCGGGGCGCCGGACACCTTCACGGTGCCCTTGTCGTACGAGTCGGCCCCGAACACCGCGCGGACGACCTCGGTACGGCCCGCGCCGACCAGTCCGGCGATGCCGACGACCTCACCGGCGTGCACCTCGAAGCCGACGTCGTGGAAGACGCCGTCCCGGGTGAGTCCCTCGACGGTGAGCAACGCGGCGCCCCGGTCGGGGCGTTCACGCGGGTACTGCTGCTCGATGGAGCGTCCGACCATGAGCCGGACGAGCTCGTCCTCGGGGGTGGAGGCGGGGACCTGCCCGACGCTCTTCCCGTCGCGGATGACGGTCACCCGGTCGCCGAGTGCGGCGATCTCCTCCAGGTGGTGGGTGATGAAGACGATGCCGACGCCGTCCTCGCGCAGTGTGCGCACGATCGCGAAGAGCTTGTCGACCTCCTCGGAGGTGAGCACGGCGGTCGGCTCGTCCATGATCAGCACGCGGGCGTCGAGACTGAGCGCCTTGGCGATCTCGACCATCTGCAGGCGGGCGATGCCTAGTTCTCGGACCCGGGCGCGGGGGGACACGCTCACGCCGACCCGCTGGAGCAGGACCTCGGCGTCGGCCTCCATCCGCCCCCGGTCGATCATCCCGAAGCGGCGCGGCTGGCGTCCGAGGAAGATGTTCTCGGCGACCGTCAGATCCGGTACCAGGTTGAACTCCTGGTAGATCGTGGCGATCCCGAGCCGCTCGGAGTCCTGCGCACCCTGGATGCGCGTCTCCTCGCCGCCGACCAGGATCCGCCCGGCGTCCGGGGTGTAGGCGCCGGAGAGCATCTTGATCAGCGTGCTCTTGCCGGCGCCGTTCTCACCGAGCAGCACGTGCACCTCGCCCCGGCGCAGGTCGAAGTCGACGCCGTCCAGCGCGACCACGCCCGGGAAGGTCTTCCGTATGCCCTCGATGCGCAGCAACTCGTCCGCGTTGCTCACGTCGTGCTCCTTTGCACTGGGGTGGGGTTCTCGCCGCACGAGCGGCGTACGACGAGCCGGGCGGGGAGGGTCACGGACTCGCCGGGCCGTCCCTCGATGCGGTCGACCAGGGCCCGTACGGCGGCCCGGCCCAGCTCGCCCGTGGGCTGGGCGATCGCGGTGACCGGCGGATCGGTGTGCACGAACCACCGGACGTCGTCGAACGCGGCCAGCGCGAGGTCGTCCGGTACGCGCAGGCCTCGCGCGCGTACGGCGTCCAGGGCGCCGAGCGCCATCAGGTTGTCGGCGGCGAAGACGACCTCGGGCGGTTCGGCCAGGTCGAGGAAACCCTCGGTGACCAGCCGGCCGCTCTCGGCCTGGAAGTCGCCCTGCCCTATGTAGGCGTCGGGCAGTTCGAGCCCGTACGCGCCGAGCGCCTCACGGAAGGCCTCCACGCGCTCGCGGCCGGTCGTGGTCGCCGCCGGGCCCGCGATGATGGCGAGCCTGCGGTGCCCGAGCCCGTGCAGATGCGCCACGAGGTCCCGTACGGCACTCCGCCCGTCCGCCCGCACCACCGGCACGTCCACGCCCGGGATCCACCGGTCCACGAAGACCATGGGCGTCCCGGCCCGCGCGGCGTCCAGCATCAGCGGCGAGCCGCCGTCCGTCGGGGAGACGAGCAGCCCGTCGATCCGCCGGTCCAGCAGGGTGCGGACGTGGTGGTCCTGGAGGTCCGGCCGCTCGTCGGCGTTGCCGATGATGACGCTGTAGCCGAGGGCGCGGGCCTCCTCCTCGACGGAGCGGGCCAGCTCGGTGAAGTAGGGGTTCATCACGTCGCTGATGACCAGGCCGAGGGTGTGGGTCTGGTCGGTGCGCAGGGAGCGGGCGACGGCGTTCGGGCGGTAGCCCAGGGTCTCGACGGCGGCCAGCACGCGGGTGCGTGCGTCGGCGCTGACCGACGGGTGGTCGTTCAGGACGCGCGAGACCGTGGCGACGGAGACGCCGGCCTCGGCAGCGACGTCCTTGATGCTGGCCACCGCCGCTCCACCTCCTCGTGGATCAGTCGGGGAGCACGGGCGCGTGCTCGTGGAATCGATTACATCGACGGGAGCATGGAATCGATTACACGCGATCGGGGCAAGCCCCCGGCGGTACCTCTTGACCGGATCGTGATGTCGCGGGGCGCGGCCCGGCGGGCCAGGCTGGAGGTACGGGGGTTTCCTGTGGGGCGTTCGAGGCCCTGTCGGGCCGGAGCGGAGGAACCATGACGGCGGCGACCCGGAACGACGTACCTGTCGCCCTCGAAGGCGACGGCGTGGTACTGCGCATGATGCCGATCGGCGGCGGCCTGTCGGTGGGCTACATCACCCTCCCCCGGGGCACGGACATGGGCCCGGCCCTCAAGGGCCTGCCCGACGACGCCTGCCAGTGCCCGCACTGGGGCTACCTGCTCAAGGGCCGGATCAGGATGCGCACGGCCACGGGCGAGGAGGAGTACGAGGCGGGGCAGGCCTACTACTGGGGCCCCGGCCACGTGCCGGTGGCGCTGGAGGACAGCGAGTTGGTGGAGTTCTCCCCGAGTGAGGACTTCCAGCAGGTGATCGACCACGTGGTGGCACAGGCCGGGTGAAGCCGGAGCCCTTGATGCGCCGGGCCCGCGCCGATGAGTTTCGCCGGTCCGGGCGGTCTCTCTTGCATCGATCTCTTGCATTGATCACAGGAGGAGCGCCGTGACCCAGCTGCTGCGCGTACAGAACTTCAACGTCTCGAGTGACGGATTCGGTGCCGGTGAGGGCCAGAGCCTGGAGCGGCCGTTCGGCCACGCCGACCCGGGGACGATGTTCGCCTGGGCCGGCGCGACCGCGAGCTGGCCGAACCGCACGGACCCGGGCGGGAGCCGGGGCCTCGACGACTACCTGGTGCGCGACTTCCACCACAACATCGGCGCCGAGATCATGGGCCGCAACAAGTTCAGCCCGCAGCGCGGCCCTTGGGAGAACCACGACTGGCAGGGCTGGTGGGGTGACGAGCCGCCGTTCCACACGCCGGTGTTCGTCATGACCCATCACGAGCGCCCCTCGTTCACCCTCTCCGACACCACGTTCCACTTCGTCGGCGGGGACCCGGCCGAGGTCCTCGCCCAGGCGCGCAAGGCGGCCGGGGGCAAGGACGTCCGGCTCGGCGGCGGGGCGGCGACCGTCCGGGAGTTCCTGGACGCCGACCTGGTGGACACGCTGCACGTGGCGGTCTCGCCCGGCGTGGTGCTCGGGTCCGGCTCACGGCTGTGGGAGTCGCCGGAGGAGCTGCTCGACCGCTTCCACCGCGATGTCGTGCCGAGCCCGAGCGGGGTGATCCACCACCTGTTCTGGCGCAAGTGACGACAGATCAGGCGCCCTTGCCCCAGTCCAGCCGGTCGGCGAGCCCTGCGGCGGTGAAGGCGGCTTCCAGCGCGTCGCCTCCCTCGGTGAAGTGGGCCCAGCTGTCGTAGTGGACGGGGACGACGCGGCGGGCACCGAGGATCCGGGCGGCCTCGGCGGCCATGGCGCTGTCCAGGACGAGGACCTGGTTGTCGAAGAGGACGGGGAAGCGGGGCGCGCCGGCGAAGAGCACGGCGGTGTCGACGGGGGCGAAGCGGCCGGCGACCTCACGGACCGCGTCGAGTGAGGCGTTGTCGCCGCTGACGTAGACGGTGGGCAGGCCCTCACCGGTCAGGACGAACCCGACGACCTGGCCGGTGAACGGCTCGACCTGCTCGCGGGGGCCGGGGCCGTGCACGGCCGGGACCCCGGTCACGGTGACCGTGCCGCCGCCGGGCCGGTCCACTTCGACGGACTCCCAGTCGGCAAGGCCCTTGGCCTTGTCCCCCAGGCTTCCGCGGAGGCGCTCGCCGCCGCCGGGCGTGGTGAGGGTGAGGGGTATGCGGTCGAGCAGGGCCCGGCCGGAGATGTCGAGGTTGTCGGAGTGTTCGTCGTGGGAGAGCAGGACCACGTCGATGCCGCCGAGGTCGGCCGGGCTGCCGGCGGCGGGGGCGGTCTTGGTCAGGAGCGGACCCCCGGGCCGGCCGTAGTCGCCGGGGGCGTCGAAGGTCGGGTCGGTCAGGAAGCGCAGGCCGCCGTACTCGAAGAAGGCGGTGGGGCCGCCGAGGACGCGGACGGGGAAGTCGGCCGCCACAGGAACAGAAGACATACAGCACCTCACGGATAGACGCGATCGAACCGTGAGACGACCGTAGCCGCTTCTCACGGATAGAGGCAAGCCGTACCATGAGAAGCATGGAGGAGCCCGTGACTGCGCAACCCGCCCCGCCGCCCGCGCAGGGCGAGGAGGAGCACCCCTCCCTCGCCCTCGCCAACACCGCGATCGCCCTGCCCGGCGGGCACACGCTCGACCTCCTGGGCACCCCCGCCCAGACCAACCACTGGCTGACCCGGCGCGGTCTCGCTCCCGTCGACGCCGGCATGCGGGAGATGTGCGCGGCCCAACTGCGGTCGCTGCGCGAACAGATCAGGTCGCTGTTCGCCGCCCGCGCCGACGGCGTACCCGCCCTGCCCGCGGCGGTGACGGCCATCAACGACGCGATGACCAGGGTCCCGACGGCCCCGCTGCTGCGGTGGGACGACAAGACCGGCCCCTACCGGACCGCCCCCCACCCCACCACCGCGATCGTCGACCTCGCGCTGGCGACCCTCGCCGCCGACGCCGCCGACCTGCTCACCTCCCCCGAGGCCGAGCGCCTGACCGCCTGCGGTTCGCCGCCTTGCACTCGCTTCCTGCTCCGCCACGGCCGTCGCCACTGGTGCTCCACGCGCTGCGGCGACCGCGCCCGCGCGGCCCGCGCGTACGCCCGCCGCACCGAGCAGCGCTGACACTCCCGGTCAGGGCCGGGGCGGGCGGGCGAGCCGCGCCCCTCTGCTCTCCGCGACCCTTGCGACGGCCCGCAGCGACTCACTGAGCCGCCGGGCCAGATAGTGCAGCTCCTCGCCGGTCACGCGGCGCTCCGCGAGGAGTTCGGCGGCATGCCCGAGCAGCCGGTCAGCCATGTCGATCTGCACGTCCTCGATCTCGTCGGCGAGCCGCGAGACGTAGCCGGTCCCGTCGCCGACGAGGTAGCACGGTCTGCCGTCGTCACCGGCCCAGGGCAGGAGCCGCCCGGCCACCGTGCGGTCGCGCGGTTCGCCGGTCATGCGCCCGCCTCCGCCATCAGATAGGGGCGCACCAGTCGGTTGTCCTCTCCCCGGAGCGGAGGCTCGTCGGGACGACAGCAGGCCGCCGGGCATGCGTACGGGCGCGGGGGTGGGACCGCCGGGCGCCGTCGCCTCCCCCGGGGAGGGAAGAGGAAGCGGAGGAACGGTTCCAGGAGGGGGGCGATGAGGTCTACCACGTGCGTCTGCCTGCCTTCTCACCTGCGGTGACTGCGTTCAGTGGTGAATCACTCACAGAGTGAGGCCGACGCTCGCTACGCTGCCAGGGGGTGGAGCTTGACATCGCGACTGTCAAGAAGAGGAGTTGGCCGATGGACGAACGCCGCATGCTTCGAACGCCGCGTCAGAAGTACGGGGAGGAGATGCGGCTGAGGCGGACCGCCGCCCGCCTCACCCAGGAGGAACTGGGCGACCAGGTGGTGTGCTCGCCCACGCTGATCAGCCATTTCGAGGCGGGCCGACGCCTCCCCAAGCCGGATGACGCGCGGCGGATCGACCGGGCGCTCGGGACGGACGGGTTTTTCGCGCGCTGGCTGGAGGACCTGGAGTCGCGCTACACCGACCATTTCGCGGCGGTGGCCGAGCTGGAGCAACTGGCAACTCAAATCCAGCAGTTCGCACTCTCCCTGGTTCCCGGCATGCTTCAGACCGACGGCTACGCACGCGCCCTGTTCGGGGCCTACCGTCCGAACCACACGACCGAGGAACTTGACGAGCTCGTTGTCATTCGAACGCAACGCCGCCGAATCCTCGACGGGCCCGCACAGCCCGTCGTCTGGACGCTGCTCGACGAAGCAGTCCTCCGTCGCCGTGTCGGCGGGCCGCGGGTCATGGCAGAGCAGTTGCACAAGGTGGCGAACATGGCCGAGTCGGGACGGTTGCGCCTGCACGTCCTTCCCTACGGCGTGGGGGCGCACGCACTCATGCAGAGCCTGCTCACGCTCATGACCTTCGAGGACTCAGCCCCGGTGGCCTACGTGGAGGGCTTCCAGACAGGCAACTTGATGGACGAGCCCGCTCTGGTGAGTGCCTGTCATACCGCCTACGCTCTGGCGCTGAGCGACGCATTGTCGCAGCAGGAGTCACTGGCCCTCGTCAGGGCGGCAGCGGAGGAGCATGCGCGTGATCGACAGTGAGCACATCGCCCTCACTGACTGGTACAAGTCCAGCTACAGCGGCGGCGATCAGGGCGAGTGCCTCGAAGTCGCCCCCGCCCACCCCGACGTCCCCGTGCGGGACAGCAAAGCCGTCCACATCCCCGCCCTGGTCTTCTCGCGGAGCGGCTGGGCGGTGTTCGTCACGGCCGTCAAGGACGGGCACATCCGCGGCTAGGCAGGCTGCGTGAGGCCGGGGCGGGGCAACGCCGAGCTGCCGAGACTGATCAAGGCGATGGCCGATCGTGCGATCGCCGCAGGGCACGGGATGGAGCAGTACCCGGTGCTGATCGAGGAGTTCGGCAGACCCGGCGCCCACTGGCCCGGGGCTGCGTCTTACGCCGACTCGTTCAGCAGCCTGCTCAAGTGCTCACGTCCCGGCCCCAGAAGGCCGGGCAGCGGCGCCGCCTCCTCGTACCAGCGCTTCTCGTACTCCCAGCAGAGCCAGCCGTCCCAGCCGTGGCGGGAGAGGACCTCGACGCATTCGGCCAGCGGGAGGACGCCCTGGCCGAGGGCCAGGGGGGTGGTGTCCTCGACGGAGGCGATGTCCTTGACCTGGACGTAGCCGAGGTGCGGGGAGAGGGCCGCGTAGGTCTCGGAGGGCTGTTCGCCGCCGAGCCAGGTGTGCATCACGTCCCAGAGGGCGCCGACCTGGCGGTGGCCGACGAGGCCGAGGATCCGCATCGCGTCGGCGGCGGTGCGGTGCGAGTCGTGGGTTTCGAGGAGGATGCGTACACCCAGGTCGTTGGCATGTTCCGCGGCCGTGCCCAGGCGGCGGGCGGCCGTCGCGTCGGCGTCCTCGGGGGTTTGGACGTCGAGGTCGCCGCCGGGGAAGACCCGGACGTACGGGGCTCCCAGGTCGTGGGCCAGGTCGAGCAGGGCACGGATCTCGGCCAGGACGGGCTCGTCGTCGCCCGGCGCGGCGACCTGTGCGTAGCCCGCCAGACCCAGGAGCTCTACGCCCGCTCCCTTGAACTCGGCCGCGACGTCCGCCCGTTCGGCGGGGCCGAGGCCGGTGTGGACCGGTTCCTCGGGGTGGGCGCGCAGTTCCACGCCGTGATAGCCGTGGGCGGTCGCGAGCCGCAGGACGTCGGGCAGGGGCAGGCCGGGGACACCGAGGGTGGAGAACGCCAGCTTCATGTTGACGGACCCTACCCGGCACCCAGCCCGCGACTCTCCTTCGTCAGGCGGGTGTTGCGTGAAGATCCAGTCGCCAGTCCTGGCCGGTCAGGTCCTGGCCGAAGGAGTGGTGCGGTTTCTCGGCAACCAGGACGAAACCGTGGCGCCGGTAGATGCGGCGGGCGGCGGCGAGGACGTCGTTCGTCCACAGGACGACCTCGCGGTAGCCGGCCTCGCGCGCGAAGCCGACGACCGTCCCGACCAGGCGGTCGCCGATGCCGAGGCCGCGCGCGAACGGCTCGACGAGCAGGAGCCGCAGCCGGGCGGCGCCGGGCGCCTCGTCCCGCACGCACATCACGCAGCCCACCGGCCGGCCGTCCAGCTCGGCGATCCACGTCCGCTCCAGACGCGGGTCGTGGTCTGCGGCGTAGTCGGCGACGATCCGCGCGACCAGGCCCTCGTAGTCGGCGTTCCAGCCGTACTCGGCGGCGTACAGCGCCGCGTTGCGCTGGACGATCCAGCCGAGGTCGCCGGGTGCGGGCTCGCGCAGGACGACGTCCTCGGGGCGCGGGGGGCGGCTCTCGCCCAGGAGCGTCCGGACGGTGCGCATGGCCTCCGCGAGCCGCGGCCGGTCCTCGGCGCGGACCGTGCCCAGCATCTCCCCGACCGACTGCCGTGCCCGCTCGTCGAGCAGGGCGGCGGCCTCCCGGCCCGGCGCGGTGAGCGTGACGCTGCGGCGGCGCGGGTCCGTCTCGGACGGGCCGCGCTCGATCAGCCCGTCCTCCTCGAACCTGTTCAGGATGCGGGTCAGGTACCCGGCGTCCAGGTGCAGCTGGGCCCGCAGGTCGGCGGCGTCCGTACGGGGTGCGTGCGCCAGCTCGTAGAGGACGCGGGACTCGGTGAGGGTGTAGGGCGCGTAGAGCCTGCGGCCGTAGTCGAGGGCGCCGATGACGTTCGTGTAGAAGCGGTTGAAGGAGCGGATGTCCTGGACGGTCATGGTCCCGGCTCCTCGATGTTTGACTCAGTCAGAGATACCCGTGGGTCGAGCCTAGGGCACGGAGACCGGGCACGAGGAGACCCGGACAGCGACGGCCGATGACTTTCTCCGTGCGCCGCAGTCAGAGGAGATGTTCGGGCATCGCGGCCGCGAAAGTTGTGGAAGCGTGCACCGACGGGACCGCTGAAGAACCTGCACGAGATATCGAGGTACCACGATGCGCACCCTGATCAGCACTGCTTTCATCTCGCTCGACGGCGTCGTGGAAGCCCCGGGCGGCGAGCCCGGCTACCGGAACTCCGGGTGGACCTTCAAGGACGTCGAGTTCCTTCCCGAGGCGTACGAGATCAAGGGCCGTGAGCAGGAGGAGGCCGCCGCGCTGATGATGGGCCGCACCAGCTACGAGGCGTTCAGTCCGGTGTGGCCCGACATGGAGGAGTTCGCCGACTACAAGGTGATGCCCAAGTACGTCGTCTCCACCACCCTCGCCGAGGAGAACCTGGTGTCGAACTGGGGCGAGACGGTGATCCTGCGCTCAGTCGACGAAGTCGCCGACCTGAAGGAGACCGAGGGCGGCCCGATCATCGTCCACGGCAGCGCCACCCTCAACCAGTCCCTCTCGGACGCCGGGCTGATCGACCGCTACCACCTGCTCGTCTTTCCGCTTCTGCTCGGCGCGGGCAAGCGGCTCTTCAGCGCCACGGACAAGGACACCCAGAAGCTGCGGCTCGTCGAGCACGAGGCTTACGCCAACGGGATCCAGAAGAACGTCTTCGACGTCGTTCGCTGAGTCCCCGCAGAGGGGACGCGGGCCCGCCCCGTGCGCAGGTGCGGGATCACCACAGGGCATCACCACAGGGCGGGGCCGACCAGCCGGGACCCGGGGGCCGGCTCCGCTGTACACCGGCCGCCCGCTCCCTCCAGCCCGAGCACCTCAGGAAGCCCGCGGCACCCCGGAGGACCCGCGCACCATCAACTCGCCCCGCACCGAGGCGATCCCCCCGGGCGGCGCCTCCTCGCGGCCCATGGCGATCCGTCCGGCCCGGGCTCCCGCCTCCGCCAGCGGCAGCCGTACGGTCGTCAGCGACGGCACCGCGTCGATGCTGAACGGCAGATCGTCGAAGCCCGCCACCGACACGTCCTCCGGGATCCGCAGGCCCGAGTCGCGCAGCGCGGCGCACGCCCCCAGCGCGACGGAGTCGTTCGCCGCGACGACCGCCGTCAGCGACGGATCACGCCGCAGCAGCTCCAGCGTCGCCTCGTAGCCGGACCGCCGGTCGTAGCGCCCGTGCACCGTCCACCGGGGGTCCTCCTCGATCCCGTGCGCGGCCAGCGCGGCCCGGTGCCCTTCCAGCCGGTGCCGTGTGGTCGTCCGCTCCTCGGGGCCCGCGATGTAGCCGAGCCGCCGGTGCCCGAGCCCGATGAGGTGCTCGGTCAGCTCCTGCCCGCCGCCGCGGTTGTCGAAGGTCAGCGCGATCGCCCCGGTGTCGGGCGCCGGCGGTCGACCGCACAGCACGACCCGCGTCCCGGCCTCCGCCAGCTTCCGTACCTTGGCGTCCATCGCCGCCTGGTGTGCCGCGTCCTCGATCGCCCCGCCGGTCAGCACCACGGCCGCGGCCCGCTGCCGCTGGAGCAGCGTGAGGTAGGTCAGCTCCCGCTCGGGTGAGCCGCCCGTGTTGCAGACCACCGCGAGTCTCTCTCCGCCCGCACGGCCGCCCGGCCCGCCGATCTCGGCCTGGATCGCGCTCGCCATGATCCCGAAGAACGGGTCGGCGATGTCGTTCACCAGGATCCCGACCAGGTCGGAGGTGGCGGCGGCCAGCGCGCTCGCCGGCCCGTTGAGCACGTAGTCCAGCTCGTCCACGGCCTTCAGCACCCGCTCGCGGGTGGAGGCCGCCACGGGGTAGTTGCCGTTCAGCACGCGCGACACCGTCGCGGGTGAGACCTGGGCGCGGGCCGCCACGTCCGCCAGGGTCACCGTCATCTCGTCGTCCTCCGGTCGCGCATCTCGTGTCGTCTCCGCCCTCGTACACACCTGGACCACCGGCCGTGGTTCCGCGCGGACCAGCAGGTCGACCGCCCCTGCCCCGACGAACCCATGGCCAGGGTTCCGAGCAGACCTTAAGCCCCCGACCCCCCGTTGTTCGCCCCCTCGAACAACTCGTCCTGGTCACGGTCTTGTCCGGACCGCGGTTCAGAGGCTAGCTTCTCCGTATGTAGAAAGCGCTTGCTGCAACGCTCACCAGTTAACGGGCGGCTCACCGGGCCGCCTGTGATGGGTGGGACGTACGCGGCGCCGCGACCGCGTACGAAGGGAACGACGTTGACACGCAAGACGGTGCGAATCGCCATGAACGGCGTGACCGGGCGCATGGGCTACCGCCAGCACCTGGTCCGCTCCATCCTCGCCCTGCGCGAGCAGGGCGGCCTCGACCTCGGCGACGGCACGGTGCTGTGGCCCGAGCCGATCCTGGTCGGCCGCCGGGAGCACGCGCTGCGGGCGATGGCCGAGCAGCACGGGCTGGAGCACTTCTCGACGGACGTGGACACGGTCCTCGCCGACGAGACGGTGGACATCTACTTCGACGCACAGGTCACCTCGGCCCGTGAGGAGGCCCTGAAGAAGGCCATCGCGGCCGGCAAGCACGTCTACACCGAGAAGCCGACCGCCACCGGCCTCGACGGCGCCCTGAACCTCGCCCGGCTGGCGAACGAGGCCGGCATCAAGCACGGCGTCGTCCAGGACAAGCTGTTCCTCCCGGGCCTGCTGAAGCTGAAGCGCCTGATCGACGGCGGCTTCTTCGGCCGGATCCTGTCCGTGCGCGGCGAGTTCGGCTACTGGGTCTTCGAGGGTGACTGGCAGACCGCCCAGCGCCCGTCCTGGAACTACCGGGCCGAGGACGGCGGCGGCATCGTCGTGGACATGTTCCCGCACTGGGAGTACGTGCTGCACGAGCTGTTCGGCCGGGTGAAGTCCGTCCAGGCGCTCACCGCCACGCACATCCCGCAGCGCTGGGACGAGAACGGCAAGCCCTACGACGCGACGGCCGACGACGCCGCCTACGGCGTCTTCGAGCTGGAGGGCGGCGCGATCGCCCAGATCAACTCCTCCTGGGCCGTGCGCGTCAACCGCGACGAGCTGGTGGAGTTCCAGGTCGACGGCACCGAGGGCTCCGCGGTCGCGGGCCTGCGCAACTGCCGCGTCCAGCACCGCAGCGCCACCCCCAAGCCGGTCTGGAACCCGGACATCCCCGCCACGGAGGTCTTCCGCGACCAGTGGCAGGAGGTACCGGACAACACCGAGTTCGACAACGGCTTCAAGGCCCAGTGGGAGCTGTTCCTGCGGCACGTCTACGCCGACGCCCCCTACCACTGGGACCTGCTGGCCGGTGCCCGCGGCGTCCAGCTCGCCGAGCTCGGCCTGAAGTCCTCGGCGGAGGGCCGCCGTCTCGACGTGCCGGAGATCTCGCTGTGACCATCCGACTTCCCGGTGCCGACGGGGCGCTGCGGACCTACGAGCCCCGCACCGAGCCCCTGGCCGTGACCCCCGGCACGCCCTTCACCTCCCGCACGGTCTTCTCGGCGGCGCACGTCGTCGCCGACCCGTTCGCGGACGTCTCCCCCGACTCGCCCGCCGCGGTCGACTGGGACGCCACCCTCGCCTTCCGCCGCCACCTGTGGTCGCACGGTCTCGGCGTCGCCGAGGCCATGGACACCGCCCAGCGCGGCATGGGCCTGGACTGGGCGGGCGCGGCGGAGCTGATCCGCCGGTCGGCGGCCGAGGCCAAGGCAGTCGGCGGCCGTATCGCCTGCGGCGTGGGCACCGACCAGATCGCCTCCGGCTCCCTCGCGGAGGTCCGCGCGGCCTACGAGGAGCAGCTCGCCCTCGTCGAGGAGTCCGGCGCGCAGGCCATCCTGATGGCGTCCCGGGCGCTCGCGGCGGCGGCCTCCGGGCCGGAGGACTACCTGGAGGTCTACGGCCACCTGCTGCGCCAGGCCGCCGAGCCGGTCGTCCTGCACTGGCTGGGCCCGATGTTCGACCCGGCCCTGGAGGGCTACTGGGGCTCGGCCGACCTGGACGCGGCGACGGACACGTTCCTGGACGTGATCGCCGCCCACCCCGACAAGGTCGACGGCATCAAGGTCTCCCTGCTGGACGCCCGGCGGGAGATCGACATCCGCCGCCGGCTCCCGGAGGGCGTGCGCTGCTACACGGGTGACGACTTCAACTACCCCGAACTGATCGCGGGCGACGAGCAGGGCTTCAGCCACGCGCTGCTCGGCATCTTCGACCCGCTGGGACCGCTGGCGGCGCAGGCGGTCCGGGTCCTGGACACGGGCGACGTGCAGGGCTTCCGCGATCTGCTCGACCCCACGGTCGGGCTCTCCCGGCATCTGTTCCAGACCCCGACCCGCTTCTACAAGACGGGCGTGGTCTTCCTGGCCTGGCTGGCGGGCCACCAGACGCACTTCACGATGGTCGGCGGCCTCCAGTCGGCACGCTCGCTGCCGCACTTCGCGACGGCGTACGAACTGGCCGACGGACTGGGGCTGTTCCCCGACCCGAAGCTCGCGGAGGAACGGATGAAGACGCTGCTGAGCGTGTACGGGGTGAACCAGTGAGCGGGTCCCTGGAACGCTTCTCCATCAACCAGATGACGGTGAAGCAGCTGTCGCTGCCGGAGCTGGCCGACGGCTGCGCCCGGCTGGGCATCCGCAACGTGGGGCTCTGGCGCGAGCCGGTGCAGGCGTTCGGCCTGGAGGCCACGGCCAAGCTGGTGCGGGACGCCGGGCTGACGGTGACGACGTTGTGCCGGGGCGGGTTCTTCACGGCGATCGACCCGCAGGAGCGTGCGCAGGCCCTGGCCGACAACCGCCGCGCGATCGACGAGGCGGCGACGCTGGGCACGGACACGCTGGTCCTGGTCTCGGGCGGGCTGCCCGCGGGCTCGAAGGACCTGCGCGGCGCCCGGGAGCGCATCGCCGACGCCCTGGCGGAACTGGGCCCGTATGCGGAGCGGCACGGCGTCCGCCTGGCGATCGAGCCGCTGCACCCCATGTACGCCTCGGACCGCTGTGTGGTGTCGACCCTGGCCCAGGCCCTGGACCTCGCCGAACGCTTCCCGGCGCACCAGGTCGGTGTCACGGTCGACACGTACCACATCTGGTGGGACGACACCGCGCCCGCGCAGATCGCCCGGGCGGGCGCGGGCGGCCGTATCCACACCTTCCAGCTCGCCGACTGGACGACTCCCCTCCCCGAGGGCGTCCTCACCGGCCGCGGCCAGATCGGCGACGGGTCGATCGACATGCGGGAGTGGCAGGACCACGTGGAGGCGGCCGGCTACACCGGTGCCATCGAGGTGGAGCTGTTCAACGACGTCCTGTGGGCACGGGACGGCCAGGAGGTCCTGGCCGAGACGGCGCAGCGGTTCACCGAACACACCCGCTGACCCGGCTCAGCACCAGGCCGCTGCCCCACCCCGCCGGACAGGGGCGGGGCAGCGGCAGGTGCGCGCCCCCGCCGGATGGAACCCCGCGGAGGGGCGGATGCCGGGGGCCCTCCCACCCGCGGAGCGTGGGTGGCGCGTGTCCGGGCCGCTCCGGATGCACCCGCACCCGGGGCGTGACACGCTTTTCCCAAGGACTCGGCCGGTCGTAGTGCTCTCTCTTCCCCTCGCATCCCGATTCGGAGAGCAGCCATGGCTGACTTCCTCGTCAACTCCACCACGTCCGGCGACCAGCTCCAGCCCGCCGTCGACGGCTTGTTCGGCACGCAGTTCCTGGAACTGTGGTCGGACGACAGCGACTTCGTCATCAAGGGACAGTTCCTGGGGGACGACGGCGACAAGCTCGGGAGCGAGTTCGCGGTCAGTACACAGCCGGCGGACGGGCCCGGGGTGCGGCCGCTGTGGCCGTCCGTGCTGTCCGCCGGGATCAGCGGCCAGTTCGCCGTATGGCTGGAGACGCCGTCCGGCCTGCCCGGCCCCAGCCCGTGCGTGAAGCTCCAGCGGTTCACCGAGGGCCGGAAGGCCGGTCCGGAGACGCTCGTCACGGCCGACGCGGATCCGAAGGTCCGGCCCTGCCTGGCGTTCATGATCGACGGTGGTGTGCTGGTCACCTGGGCGAGCCCGCGGCCCGACCGGCGCATCCGCGCGCGGCGGTTCCGTTCGGACGGCAGCCCTGCGACGCCGGAGTTCACGGTCAGCACCACCGAGGGCTTCCACGAGAGGCCCGCCGCCTCGATCCTCACCAACGGCAACGTGGTCGTCGCCTGGTCGACCGATCCCTCGTCGATCGGCGGCGGCCGGCTCACCCTGCGGTTCTTCGACTTCGAGGGCAACGCCCTGGGCGGGGAGATCCAGCCCGACGTCGGCGGCTTCACCGGGGTCAACGCGATCACCCTGCTCGACAGCGGACGGTTCGTCGTCGCGCACATCGAGCGCATCCAGCCCAGCGACCTGGGCAAACCGCAGACCACGGTCGCGGCGAGCATCTTCCAGCCCGACGGCACCGAGACCCTCGACATCACGGCCGGCAACCCCCGGGGCTTCACCCGGAGTTCCCCGGCCCTGTCCCGGCTCCCCGGCGGGCGCTTCCTCATGGCGTGGGTCGAGGAGAGCGCGGACACCCACGACACCGTGCCGACGGTGATGGCCAAGGTCTGCTCGGAGAGCCAGGGTTCACTCGGCGACCCGGTGCGGGTCAGCACGGCCGCCCCCGGGACACGGGCCCACACCTGCACCGCGACGGCCTTCGGCAACGGCCCGGAGAGCGCGATCGTCACCTGGGCCGACGACAGCCACCTCGACGGCGACACGGGCTTCGGCGTGCGGGCCCGCACGTACCACGTCAGCCCGCCCGGGATGCTGGTCGAGGCCTCCTAGGGGCGGCGCGGCGTCCGGCCGTCGCCGGAAACCGTACGGGTGCTCGGTGAACTGTGGCCGGGAGTGGCGGCTCGTCCGTCCCGCCGGCCCCCTGGTTCCCCTGTGTACCGACTTGCGGAAATCCGGGCCGAGCCGGGAACCCGGACCGGACCGTCCCCGTCCAATGGCAGGCCGCCGGGGAGTCATCACGGTGCGGTGTCGGCCCTCGCCACTGGCTGCGATCGCTGACCACCCTCTCCGCCGTACCGCGGCCGGCGGCACCCGCCGCCATCGGCGCGTCCCCCTCCAACCGCGCCGGTGGCGGCCCCTTCGCGGTTACCGTGCATTCCCTTGACTGGCAGAAACTTCCCGGATATTGGTGACCTCTTGGAAGTTTCCTTCAGCGGATCCGCCTCGGATCACCTCCGGAAGGAGCGCACGTGCACGACACCGGCACGGAAAGCACGGGAAACACGGCTCAGCCCTCCAGACGCACCCTCCTCGCCGCCACGGCCGGCGTCACGGCCGCCCTCGCGGCCGCCGGGCCCGCGCGCGCCGCCGCCCCGGACGACAGCCGGCTGCGCACCCTCGTCTCCCGCATGACGCTGGAGGAGAAGGTCGGCCAGCTCTTCGTGATGCGGGTCTACGGCCACTCCGCCACCGCCCCCGACCAGGCCGACATCGACGCCAACCTCAAGGAGATCGGGGTCCGTACCGCCGCCGAGCTGGTGGCGAAGTACCGGGTCGGCGGCATCATCTACTTCGCCTGGGCGCACAACACCCGCGAGCCGCACCAGATCGCGGACCTGTCCAACGGCATCCAGAAGGCGTCCCTGGAGCTGCCGCGCGGGCTGCCGGTGCTCATCTCCACCGACCAGGAGCACGGGATCGTCGCCCGGGTGGGCGAGCCCGCCACGCTCTTCCCGGGCGCCATGGCCGTCGGCGCGGGCGGGTCGCGGTCCGATGCGCGCACCCTCGGCCGGATCGCGGGCGCCGAGCTGCGGGCGATGGGGATCCGGCAGGACTACTCCCCCGTGGCCGACGTGAACGTCAACCCGGCCAACCCGGTCATCGGCGTACGGTCCTTCGGTGCCGATCCGCGGGCCGTGTCCGCGCTGGTGGCCGCCGAGGTCGCCGGGTACCAGGGGTCGGGCGTCGCCGCGACCGCCAAGCACTTCCCCGGGCACGGCGACACCAACGTCGACAGCCACACCGGCTTCCCCACCATCACGCACAGCCGGGAGCTGTGGGAGAGGCTGGACGCCCCGCCGTTCCGGGCGGCGATCGCCGCGGGCATCGACTCGATCATGACCGCCCACCTGATGGTCCCGGCCCTCGACGACTCCGGCGACCCGGCCACCCTCTCCCGCCCCATCCTCACCGGCATCCTGCGCGAACGCCTCGGCTACGACGGGGTCGTGGTCACCGACTCCCTCGGCATGGAGGGCGTACGCACCAAGTACGGCGACGACCGGGTGCCGGTGCTCGCGCTGAAGGCGGGTGTGGACCAGCTGCTGAACCCGCCGGACCTGGACCTGGCCTGGAACGCGGTGCTCACGGCCGTACGCGACGGGGAGCTCACCGAGGCCCGGCTCGACGAATCGATCCTGCGGGTGCTGCGGCTGAAGTCCAAGCTGGGGCTGTTCCGTTCGCCGTACGTCAGTCAGGCCGGTGTGGACCGGACCGTCGGCACCCGGGGCCATCTGGCGGCGGCCGACCGGATCGCCGAACGGACGACCACGCTGCTCGTCAACGAGGGGCGGCTGCTGCCCCTGTCACGGCGCCGGCACCCCGAGGTGCTGGTGGTCGGCGCGGATCCGGCCTCGCCGTCGGGCACGACGGGACCGCCCACCGGCGTGCTCGCCGGCGCGCTGGGAGAACTGGGCTTCACCGCCACCGCCCTGTCCACCGGCACCGCCCCCTCCACGGCGACCATCGCGAAGGCGGTCGCGGCGGCGCGTGAGGCCGACGCGGTGGTGGTGGCCACGTACAACGTCACGGCGGGCAGCAGTCAGAAGGCGCTGGTGGAGCAGCTCGTGGCCACGGGCAGGCCGGTCGTGGCGGTGGCGGTCCGCAACCCGTACGACGTGGCCCAGCTGCCGTCCGTACCGGCGTGCCTGGCCGCCTACTCCTGGACCGACGTCGAACTCCGGGCCGCCGCACGGGTGATCGCCGGGCGGGTGAAACCGCGCGGGAAACTGCCGGTGGCGGTGCGGCGGGCGGATGATCCGGAGCAGGTGCTGTACCCCGTCGGCTACGGGCTGTCGTACTAGACGTACGCCACGGCCCGGGCGCACCACCCCCAACGTGCGCAAACCGCCCCATGTGCCTGGCGTGCGCCCGCGACGGCGGGTCACGCTGGGCGAGCACACTCGGGGGGTCGGCGATGCGTGAGAGAAGTTCCGTGGGGGTGGTCGGGGGGCTGGTGGTGCTGCTCGGCACGCTGCTGACCGGCTGCCAGAGCCCGTCGGGCGGCGTGGCGGAGGACGGCCGGCTGGGGGATCCCGCGGCCGGCGGGACCGCGCGGACCGCCACGGCGTCACCGGTGCCGACCCGGCCCGCCGGATACGGGGCGGTGTTCCTCGCGGTCGGCGAGTGCAGCTCGTTCGGCACGACGAGCTTCACCGAGGTGCCGTGCGCCGGCGAGCGGGCGGCGGCCCGGGTCGTGGCACGGCACGACGGCACGGTGCGGGACGGGCCGCGCTGCCCGGCGACGACCGACTTCGTGCTGCACATCAGCGAACAGCGGCCCGCGTCCGACGAGGACGGCGACGGGGCGGTCCCCCAGGGCTACGCCTGCATGCGCAACCTCCAGCCGCCGCACCCCGGCGACCCGGGCGGCGGGGGCGGGCCCCGCACGATCGTCGGCGACTGCGTCTACGGCTCCGGTGACGGGCAGGTCCGTGAGACCGCCTGCGACGGCAAGGGCGAGCGCCGACCGCAGTACAAGGTGTCCGAGGCGGTCACCGACCGCGCCGACTGCCCCGGCCCGACGGCCCTGTACGTCCGGCTGGGCGGGGAACGGCCGGTGGGGTGCGCCCGGTTGCTGTGAGCGGGGCGTGCGCCATCGCCCGCGTCACCCCGTCAGCCTGTTGCGCGGGAGTCTTCGCCGGGCCTCGGCCATCTGGTCACGGACGTGCTGCGGGGGCAGGTCCGCCGCCAGCCGGGCCAGTTCCTCGAAGGTGGACAGGTACGTTCCCGTGCTGCCCTCGCCCCGCAGCTCCCTCTCCCGCTCCACGAACGGCCGGACGGCCTTCCACACCGAGACGATCCGGGTGCGCAGAACCGTGACCAGCAGCGTCTGGTCGAGCAGTCCGAAGACTGCGAGGTTGGCGAACGACTGGTAGTAGTACACGACGCTGCAAAAAGCCGCCTTGGCCTCCGGCGGCAACCCGCGCACTCCGTCCTCCGGGTCGTGCTCGGCCCCCAGTCGGGTGCACACGTAGTCGTGCTGTTCATGGAACTCGGCGGACCGGAACTCCCGCAGCAGATCGATCAGCACCGATATGTGGTTGGCGTGCTGCGCGATGCGGGCCTGCCGTGTGCTGAACACGATGGAGGTCACCACTGCGACGACGGCGATGGCCGTGGTCACGACGTTGAAGACGACAGAACTGTCCATCAGGTCACCGTACGGAGCATTCGCCGCGCCCGCAGGGACATGCGAACCGCCCCCCGGCCCTGAGGCCGGGGGGCGGTCGTATCCGGCAAGGTGCGGTTACGGACGCAGCGTCATCTCACGCTGGACGTCCCGCTTGTCGAGCTTGGCGTCGAACTTCGCCAGCGGCTTGGCCGCCTGCGGGTCCGCCTGCACCGAACCCGGGGCGACGCCGGCCCAGTCGAGGATGCGGGCGGTGGCGAGGGCCTTCTGCTCGGGCACGAGGCCCGCGACGTTGGCGCCGTGGTTCATGCCGGGGGCGGTGAAGACGTAGGAGTCCTTCGCGCCCTTGCCGACGCGGAACGGCTCCGCGCTCCACGGGTCGTTCTGTCCGTTGACGAACAGCATGCGGCGGGCGTTGTGCCGGACCCAGGTGTCGATGTCCCGCATCGCCTGCGGCTGGAACTTCATGGGGATGTCCCGGGGGACGAAGTTGCGCGGCGGCTGGTAGCCGTAGCGGATGTACTGCTTCTCGATGTGCGGGAACCGGATGGTCGGCGCGCCGAGCTGGGTGCCGGCCTGGTAGTAGTACGGCGTGTAGTTCGACAGGCCCTGGTCGGCGTAGGCGGAGAAGCCGGAGATGGTGTCGACGGAGGTCCAGATCTCGTCGTCGGTGGCGTTCCTGGCGTCGGCCGGGATCTGGTCGCAGTCGGACAGCAGGCTGTACTGCCAGAAGCCCCACACGTAGTCGAGGACGGTCGCCTCGTAGGCCTTGTCCAGGCTGCCGATGGTGGTGAAGGTGAGGCCGTTGTCCTGCGCGAAGGCCGCGTACTTCTTCTCCAGCGGTTCGCGGCGCACCAGCGCCTCGCGCTGCACGCCGTTCAGGCGGTCGCGGCACTCCTTGGTGCCGACGCGGGCGAAGAAGCGGTCGTAGGCCGAGTCCTCCTTGTTCACCACGTCGTTGGGGGCGACGTAGGCGACCACGCCGTCCATGTCCCGCGGGTAGAAGCGCTCGTAGTAGGTGGCGGTCATGCCGCCCTTGGAGCCGCCCGTGGAGATCCACTTCTTGTCGTAGATGCCCTTCAGCGCCTTGAAGACGCGGTGCTGGTCGCTGGCGGCCTGCCAGATGTCCAGCTTGGACCAGTCCGCCGGGGCGGGCCGGGACGGGGTGAAGAAGCGGTACTCCAGGGAGACCTGGTTGCCGTCCACGATCTGGGTCGGCTCGCTGCGGCGGGGCGTCGTGGAGACGTTGTAGCCGCTGGTGAAGAACACCGTCGGGCGCGCCACGTCCTTGTGCAGCACGGTGATGCGCTGCTGGAACGTGCCCTTGGACGGCTTGCGGTGGTCGACCGGCTGCGTGTAGTTCAGCACGAAGAAGCGGTAGCCGGTGTACGGCTTCTCCTCGATCAGGCTCATGCCCGGTATGGAGAGCAGCCTCTCCTTGATGTCGGTGGTGCCGGCGGCGTCGGCGGCGGTGGCCGCTCCCGCCGTGCCCAGTGTGCCTATGAGCACCGTGAGCGCCAGCAGCCATCTGAGCGCCTTGCGCATGCGCACTCCCCTGTGAGACAGATGTGCGCCGGAAGCTAGCGGACCAACTCACCGGAGCACCAGGGGACATAGGGAAAACCCTGTGCGCGGGGGGCGTGTGACGGGGTGCGCGGCGTCCGTCAGCAGAAGATCCAGACGGAGCTGGACTTCCCCCCGCCGACCCGGCCCTTGAGCCAGACGCAGCGGCGCCCGGCGTGCACGGTCACCGGGCCCGCGTGGTGGGCGTACTTGCCCTCGTCGACCACCGGCCGGTTCCCGCGCGCCTGCACGCTCACCGACATCGTGCGCTTCACGCCGGGCCGTTTGGCGAGGGTCACGGCGCAGACGTAACCGCCGCGTTTGTAGACGAGCACGGTGCCGGTGGAGAACGGCAGGATGCGGACCTTGCGGCCGGGACAGTACGCGGAGGCGGCCTGCGCCTGACCCGGCGCCGCGACGGCGAGCAGCCCGGAGGCGGTCAGCACGGCCAGCCCGAGCGCGAGCCGTCGGCGTATCGCTCCACTGTGCACTGTCGTCCTCCCCTACCGCGTCGTCCGCGACCATCGGCGTACGCCAGTACGGACGCATGACGTATGCCGGATGGTTGCGCGAGCGTTACGAAGACGCGGCCGGCCGGGTCCGTCAGCGGGACGCGCCGACCGGCTCCTCCGGCTCGGCTGCGCCGATGAACGTCCGCCACAGCTGCGCGTACCGGCCGCCGCGGGCGAGCAGCTCCTCGTGGGTGCCGTCCTCGGCGACCCGGCCGTGGTCCATGACGACGACCCGGTCGGCGCGGGCCGCGGTGGTGAGGCGGTGCGCCACGACGAGGGTGGTGCGGCGGCCTGCCAGGCGGTCGGTGGCCTGGTTGACCTGGGCCTCGGTGGCCAGGTCCAGGGCGGCCGTCGCCTCGTCGAGCAGCAGGACGTCCGGGTCGACCAGCTCGGCGCGGGCCAGCGCGATCAGCTGGCGCTGCCCGGCGGACAGGTTGCGGCCCCGCTCGGCGACCTCGTGGAGGTAGCCGCCCTCCAGCGTGGCGATCATGTCGTGCGCGCCGACCGCGCGGGCCGCAGCCTCCACCTCGGCGTCGGTGGCGTCGGGGCGGCCGTAGGCGATGGCGTCGCGGACGGTGCCCTGGAAGAGGTACGCCTCCTGCGGGACGACCCCGAGCCGGTGCCGGTACGAGGTGAGGTCCAAATCCCGCAGATCGGTGCCGTCGACGGTGACCCGGCCGCCGGTCGGGTCGTAGAAGCGGGCCACGAGCTTGACGAGGGTGGACTTGCCCGCGCCGGTCTCGCCGACGAAGGCGACGGTCTGCCCGGCCGGGATGCGCAGGTCGACGCCGCCCAGGGCCGCCTCGCCCTCGTCGGCGGCGCCGTAGGCGAAGTGCACGTCCTCGAAGGCGATCTCACCCCGCAGGGACTTGACCTCCAGGGGTTCGTCGGCGGACTTCGTCGACGTCGGCTCGCGCAGCAGCTCCTGGATGCGGCCGAGCGACACGGTCGCCTGCTGGTAGCCGTCGAAGACCTGGGAGAGCTGCTGCACGGGCGCGAAGAACAGGTCGATGTAGAGCAGGTAGGCCACCAGAGAGCCGATCGCCAGCGTCCCGGCGTCGACCCGGGCTCCGCCCACGATCAGCACGGCCGCGGCGGCCACCGACGACAGGAACTGCACGAACGGGAAGTACACCGAGATCAGCCACTGGCCCCGGATGCGCGCCTCGCGGTAGTCGGCGCTGCGGTCGGTGAAGCGCCGCTCGCCGTCCCGCTCGCGGCGGAACGCCTGCACGATCCGCAGCCCGGACACCGACTCCTGGAGGTCGGCGTTGACCACCGACACGCGTTCGCGGGCCAGCTCGTACGCCTTCACGCTCGCGCGGCGGAAGAAGAACGTGGCGATGATCAGCGGCGGCAGCGTCGCGAAGACGACCAGCGCCAGCTGCACGTCGATGACCAGCAGGGCGACCATGATGCCGAAGAAGGTGACGACCGAGACGAAGGCCGTGACCAGGCCCGTCTGGAGGAACGTCGACAGCGCGTCGACGTCGGTCGTCATCCGGGTCATGATCCGCCCGGTCAGCTCGCGCTCGTAGTAGTCGAGCCCGAGGCGCTGGAGCTGGGAGAAGATCTTCAGCCGGAGCGAGTACAGCACCCGCTCGCCGGTGCGCCCGGTCATCCGGGTCTCACCGATCTGGGCCGCCCACTGCACCGCGACCGTCAGCAGCCCCAGCAGGGCCGCCGCCCACACCGCGCCGAGTGCGGCCTGGGTGACGCCGGAGTCGATGCCGTGCCGGATCAGCACGGGCAGCAGCAGGCCCATGCCCGCGTCGGTGGCGACCAGGGCGAGGCTGACCAGCAGCGGCAGCCCGAAGCCGCGCAGCAGCCGGCGCAGGCCGTAGGACGCCTCGGGCCGGACCGCCTTCGACTCGTCGATGTCCGGGACGTCGGTCGCCGGGGGCAGCGCCTCGACCTGGGCGAGCAGCTCGGGGGTGGCGGGGCTCTCGGCGAGGGCGGTGTCCTTGCGCTCGCGGTCGCCGGTCCACAGCCGGGGGGTGACCCCGCGCTCGGCGTCGAACTCGGCGTCCAGCTCGTCCCGGACGGAGGTGTCCTCCCGGGGGCAGGCCGGCTGGATGTGGCCCGGGGAGACCCCGCCCAGCTCGTCCGGGTCGGTGAGCAGACGCCGGTAGAGGGCGGACCGCTCCTGGAGCTCCTCGTGGGTGCCGAGGTCGGCGAGCCGGCCGCCGTCCAGGACGGCGATGCGGTCGGCGAGGTTCAGGGTGGAGCGGCGGTGGGCGATCAGCAGGGTCGTACGGCCCCGCATGACCCCCTTCAGGGCCTCGTGGATCTCGTGCTCGACCCGCGCGTCGACGGCGGAGGTGGCGTCGTCGAGGACCAGCAGGCGCGGGTCGCTGAGGATGGCGCGGGCGAGGGCGACGCGCTGGCGCTGGCCGCCGGAGAGGGTGAGGCCGTGCTCGCCGACGGTGGTGTCGTAGCCCTCGGGGAGTTCCCTGATGAAGCGGTCCGCCTGGGCGGCGCGGGCGGCCTTCTCGATCTCCTCCTGGGTGGCGTCGGGGCGGCCGTAGGCGATGTTGTTGCGGACGGTGTCGGAGAAGAGGAACGAGTCCTCGGGGACGAGGCCGATCGCGGCGCGCAGCGACTCGGTGGTCAGCTCGCGCACGTCGTGGCCGCCGACCAGCACGGCCCCGCGGGTGACGTCGTAGAAGCGCGGCAGGAGCAGGGAGACGGTGGACTTGCCGGAGCCGGAGGAGCCGACGACGGCGAGGGTCTCGCCGGGGCGGATCTCGAAGGACAGCCCGTCGAGGACGCTGCCGGCCGCGCCGGGGGCGTCGTCGTAGCCGAAGGAGACGTCGTCGAACTCGACCGTCGCGGGGGCGTCGGCGGGCAGGTCCGTGTGGCCGTCCTCGATCGACGGCTCGGTGTCGATCAGCTCCAGGACGCGCTCGGTGCCGGCCCGGGCCTGCTGGCCGACGGTGAGGACCACGGCGAGCATGCGGACCGGGCCGACCAGCTGGGCCAGGTAGGTGGAGAAGGCGACGAACGTGCCGAGCGTGATGTGCCCGCGCACGGCCAGCCAGCCGCCGAGGGCCAGCATCGCGACCTGGCCGAGCGCGGGGACGGCCTGAAGGGCCGGGGTGTAGACGGAGTTCAGACGGATGGTGCGCAGGCGGCCCGCGAACAGCCGCCGGCCGACCTCCCGGAGCTTGCCGGTCTCCTGCTCCTCCTGCCCGAAGCCCTTCACCACGCGGACGCCGCTGACGGCGCCGTCGACCACTCCCGCGACGGCCGCGGCCTGCGCCTGGGCGTACCAGGTGGAGGGGTGCAGCCGGGTGCGGCTGCGCTTGGCGATCCACCAGATGGCGGGTGCCACCGCCAGGGCCACCAGGGTCAGCGGCACGGACAGCCAGGCCATGATCACCAGGGAGATCAGGAAGAGCATGAAGTTCCCGATGGTCATCGGGAGCATGAAGAGCAGGCCCTGGATGAGCTGGAGGTCGCTGGTGGCGCGGCCGACGACCTGGCCGGTGGACAGCTCGTCCTGGCGGCGGCCGTCGAGCCGGGTGATCGTGCCGTACATCTCCGTCCTCAGATCGTGCTGGACGTCGAGGGCGAGGCGGCCGCCGTAGTAGCGGCGGATGTAGGTGAGGACGTAGACGACCAGCGCGGCGGCGATGAGGAGACCGGCCCAGGTGGTCATGGACCTGGTGTGGTCGCTGATGACGTCGTCGATGATCACCTTGGTGATCAGCGGGACGAGGGCCATGACGGCCATGCCGGCCAGCGAGGAGCCGAGGGCGAGCACGACGTCCTTCGGGTGGCGCCACGCATAGGCCCACAGTCGTCGTGCCCATCCCCGTTTCGGTGTCACACCGGTGCCTTCCGTCCGTCCTGAGCTGCCGGAAGGCACCAACGCGATCGGGGACGGATTTCATCCCGCCGTAACAGTTTTCCTGCGTGTTCGACTGCGGCGCCGTGCCGGCCGGTCGCGCAGTTCCCCGCGCCCCTAGGGACGTGTCCGTACCAGCAGAGAGTAGAAGCGGGTCGTCTGGGCCGCGTTCTGGTTGTCGTCGCTGACCAGCAGGAGCTTCAGGGTGCTGCCCGTGCGGCCCGTGACCGTCATGCCCTCGATGTTGTCCAGGAGGGGGTTCGGCTGGGGCTGCTTGGCCGTGGCTCCCAGTGACGGGCAGGTGACGAGGTCGGTGAGCAGGGTCTTCTTCATCGCGTGGCGCGGGTCGGCCAGGTACAGGCGGACCGTGTTGCCCACACCGGCGGTGAAGCCGCGTTCCAGGACCAGGAGGCGGCCGTCGGGCGTGGCCTGGATCTCGGGGACGCCGAGGCCGGGATCGGTGCGGTAGGTGTACCGGGCGGCGGGCCGGAAGTGGCTCCCGTGCCGGGTCCAGGTCTGGAAGCGGACGGTGTCGGCGGGGTCGCCGGCCAGGGCGTACTCCATGGACGCGACCAGGGTGCGGCCGCCGGGCAGCAGGGTGAGGCCCTCGAAGGTGCCGTTGGGCTGTCCCCGGCCCGCGGGGCTCACGCGCAGGTCGTCCGGGACGGGGAGGCGGTCGAGGAGCCGGCCGGTGCGGGAGTAGCGGCGGACCGACGGCTCGGTCTCGGACGTGACGAGGTACGTGCCGTCACGGTCCACGACCAGGCCCTCGGAGTCGAGCGCGGCTCCGGTCTCGTCGGCCAGGGGGGTCACGGACCGGGGGCCGAGGGTCCTCGCGTCCAGGCGGAACAGCGAGGAGCGGTCCGAGAGGGCGGCCAGGGAACCGTCCCGGTCCACGGCCAGCGCGGAGAGGTTGCCGACGAACGTGTCGTCGTACGCCGTCTTGTCGAGCGCGTCGGAGAAGCGGTCGATGGAGACGGACGGCGAGCAGGTGTGGGACGTGGCCCGGGCGGGACCGGCGGCGGTCAGACAGGTGGCCGCCGCCAGTCCTGCCGTGAGGAGGGCGAAGTGGGTTCTCAGGGGCATGGGCGTCACCGTAGAGCGGGCCGGTGACGCCGGGTGGGCGGCAGGGTGAAGGCCGGCCGTTCCGGTGAGCCGGCCTCCTCCGTCAACTCGCCGCCAGGTCCTTGTGGATGACCTTGGCCACGGCCTGGATGGTGGTGATGCCGTAGTTCATCGTGCTGTTGCCGTGGGACAGCACGGTCATCACGTAATCGTGGCCGCCGCCCTTGAACGCGCCGACGCTGTGCACCCGCCAGCCGTTGGTGGAGCGCTGAAGCCAGCCGTTCTTGACGGCCACGGTGACGCCTGAGGGCACCCCGTACGGGGTGCCCCAGCGCTGGGACGAGACGACCTGGCCCATCAGTTTGATGATGTACGCACGGGAGTTGTCGCTGAGGACCGCGTTCTTGGCGGTGAGGAGCTTCAGCAGCTTCTGCTCGTCGGTGACCGTGATCTGCGTCAGACCCCAGTAGCCGTTCGCGCCGGGCTTGGTCTGCGTCATGCCGGCGGCCGCGAGGAAGTTCTTGATCTTCGTCATGCCGAGCTGCTTCCACAGGGTGGAGGTCGCCGCGTTGTCCGACTTGGTGATCATCGCCTTGGCGAGGGTGTTCTCGCGGTCGGTGAGGTACCGGTTCGCCTTCTTGGCGTCCCACAGCAGCGTGGCGAGGACGGTCACCTTGACGATGCTGGCCGAGTCGTAGGCAGAACTCGCCCGCAGGGTGCAGGTGGTGTCGGTGCTGCGGTCGTAGAGGCCGACGGCGACCGTGCCCTTGCGGGTGGCGAGCGCGGCGGTGATGTCCTTCTTCAGCTTGGCGGCCAGGCCGGCCTTGGCGGACGTGCAGGTCACGGCCGGAGCGGCGGCGGAGGCGGGTGTGGCGGTGGCGACGAGCGGCACGAGGACGCCCGTACCCACGGCCGCCGCCAGCACTCTCGCGCGGCGGGATATCCCAGAAGTCATGCACCACATGACTCCCCGACGGGTACGAACGGTTGTAGGTGCGACGAAGACTTGTACGAGTCGTTACCGGAGCCCGTCCGGCTTCACAGGCGACGGCGGGCTCCGGCACAGCGGCCTCCCACCCCTCGGTCCGGGGCCGTTCCCGCGTCCCCGATCATGGACACCGGTGTCCGGGGATCGGGTGAAGGGAAGCACAACGGTGGGCTACTGCCTGGAGATGAGCACCGGCGACATGAGAACGGTGGTGCGGCTGCTCACGGCGGTGGAGCGGACCGAGCAGCAGGAGCGCACGCTGGCCCGGGTGCGCACGGAGTGCGAGCGGACCGACGCCCGCTTCCAGGAGCAGGGCATCGACCTCGACGTCTCCATCAGCCGGGCCCTGGACGAGCTGATCGACGGCACCCCGAGCACCGACCTCTGCCCCGCCTACAGCTACGCCTTCTACCAGGCCGTCGCGGCGCACTTCTCCGACCCCACCGACCTCGGCGCCTGGCGCCGCCCGGCGTGGTTCTACGCCATGGACGACGAACTGGCCCGGCACGGCGTGCCGTCCGACCTGCTCCCGGGCTCGTTCCTGTTCAGCGGTCCGCCGCTGCGGCTGCCCCACCCCGGCGACGCGGTGCCGGCGATCGGCACCCTGCCGGCGCAGCGGGCCGCCGCTCTGGCCGATGCCTACGAGTCCGTCCTCGGCCGCCTGGATCCCGAATTCCGCGACGCGGCCCGGCGGTTCGCCGAGGTCATGCGGTTCGAGGCACAGGAGTGGGAGAGCGCCCGGAAGCTCGGGACGAATCCGGACACCCTGCTCTTCTGGTTCCACTGAGCACTGCCGGAACTCTTGACGCCGCCTTCCCCGCCGGGATACTTGCGGTCGACAGCGCGCCAACTGCCGTGTCATACAAGGGCTTTGTGTGGACGGCGGCGCCGCTTGTACGAGATCCCGAACGTCGTGCGAAGTTTCGCAAGTTTCGTGACGACCACCCCCCACCGGAGGATCCGCATGAGCCCACGCAAGGCACTCGTCGCCGCCCTGACCGCCGCCCTGCTGGCCGGTCCCGGCGTCGCCCGGGCCGCCACGGTCCAGGCTCCGCCCGCCCCCGCCCGGGAACGCGCCGCGGCGGCCACCATCACCTGGTCCCTCGTCCGCGCGAGCAACCCCACCGCGGACCAGCGCTCGGCCTACGACCAGATCACCAAGGCCATGAACGCGGCGGTGGCCCGCTACAACAACCTCAGCGACCTGGGCAAGACCATCACGGTCCGCTACGAGCCGGGAGTCCCCACCGCCGACGGGAACATCAACGGCACGATCCGCTTCGGCAGCAACCGCAGCTACATGAACGAGCGGACGGCGCTGCACGAGATCTCCCACACCATCGGCGTGGGGACGAGTTCGGGCTGGTCCCGCCTGGGCGGCAGCGGCACCTGGACCGGTGGACAGGCCACCGCCCTCGTCAAGCAGTACGACGGTTCGGGCGCCAAGATCTCCACCGGCGGCGGCCACTTCTGGCCCTACGGCCTGAACTACGACAACGAGTGGTCGGGCACGGCGGCCGACCGCCACGTCCACATCGTCGCCGCGATGGTCCGCGACGGCCTGTAGACGGACGCGCGGAGCCGGCCGTCGCTCACCCCAGGTGCGTCGGCGCGAACATCCGCAGCACGGCCGGGAGCAGGACCACCGAGGGCCCGGGCGCCTTCAGCGCCTTCGCGAGGTCCTGCTCCAGGTTCTCCGGGGTCGTCCGCACCCCGGGCACGCCGAAGGACGCCGCGAGGGCCACGTAGTCGGGCCGGGTCAGCTCCGTCGCGGTCGCCTCCCCGAAAGCGTCGTTCATGTACTCGCGCAGGATGCCGTAGCCGCCGTCGTCGATGATCAGCCAGGTGACATCCAGGTCGTACTGACGGGCCGTCGCCAGCTCGGCGATGGAGTACAGGGCCCCGCCGTCGCCGGAGACGGCGAGGACCGGCCGGGTCGGGTCGGCCACCGCCGCGCCGAGCGCCGCCGGGAAGGCGTAGCCGAGGCCGCCCGCACCCTGGGCGGAGTGCATGTGGTTGGGGCCCTTGGCGTCGAAGGCCGACCAGGCCCAGTACGCGAGGATCGTCATGTCCCAGAAGGACGGGGAGTCGGCCGGGAGCGCCCTGCGGACGGAGGCCAGCACGTCCTGTTCCAGGGTGAGTTCCTGGGACGCGACACGGTCGGCGACCTTGGCGAGCAGCTCCCGTACGCGCTCCGGGGCTTGTGGGTCCTGTCGTTCGGACACCGTCTCCAGCAGCGCCTGGAGCGCGAGGCGGGCGTCCGCGTGGATGCCCAGCGCCGGATGGTTGGACTCCAGCTTGCCGAGGTCGGCCTCGATCTGGACGACCCGGCCCCGGGGCTTGAACGTGTGGTAGTTCGAGGAGAGTTCGCCAAGGCCCGAGCCGACGACCAGGAGGACGTCGGCGTCCTCCAGGAAATCGGTGGTGTGCCGGTCCTCGATCCACGACTGGAGCGACAGCGGGTGCGTCCAGGGGAACGCGCCCTTGCCGCCGGGGGTGGTGACGACCGGCGCCCGGAGCCGCTCTGCCAGCTGCCTGAGCTTGCCGGAGGCGTCCGCCCGGACCACTCCGCCACCCGCGACGATCGCCGGCCGGACGGCCCTGGACAGCAGGTCGGCGGCCACGGCGGTCAGTTCGGGGCGCGGCGGCAGCTCCTCGGGGAAGGCGTCGCCGCCCGTCACGACCGGGATGGCCGTCTGGGCGAGCAGCACGTCCTGCGGGATCTCCACCCACACCGGGCCGTGCGGGGCGCTCAGCGCCGACGTCCAGGCCGCCTCGATCGCCGAGGAGATCTGCGACGGGGTGCGGACGGTGTGGACGGACTTGACCACGCCCCGGAACGAGGCGGCCTGGTCCGGGAGTTCGTGGAGGTAGCCGTGCCGGCCGCCGCCGAGGCCCGCCGTCGGGATCTGGCTGCTGATCGCCAGTACGGGAGCGGAGGCAGCCGCCGCCTCCTGGAGCGCTGCGAGCGAGGTCAGGGCGCCCGGCCCCGTCGACAGCAGCAGCGGTGCGGCCTCACCGGTGATCCGGCCGTACGCGTCCGCCGCGAACCCGGCGTTGTTCTCCACCCGCAGGCCGATGTACCTGAGGTCCGAGCGGCGCAGGGCGTCGAACATGCCGAGGGCATGCTGGCCGGGCAGCCCGAAGACGGTCGTCGCGCCGAGACCGGCCAGCGTCTCCACGACCAGGTCTCCTCCGGTGCGGCCGGGAGGAGGGTTCAGGGCGGCCTCCGTCTGGGCGGGCGTGGGGCGGAGCACCAGGTCGTGGTCGTGAGTCACTTCGCTTCCGAGTCCTTCCGGGCCGCGGCGATCTGGCGCGACATGATCGTGGTCAGTTCGTAGGCGGTGTGGGAGGCCGCCACCGACGTGATCTCCGCGTGGTCGTACGCGGGGGCCACCTCGACGACGTCCGCCGACACCAGGTTGCAGGATGCCAGGCCGCGCAGGATCTCCAGCAGTTCGCGGGAGGTCATGCCGCCGGCCTCGGGGGTCCCGGTGCCGGGGGCGTGGGCCGGGTCGAGGCAGTCGATGTCGATGGAGATGTACAGCGGCCGGTCGCCGATGCGCTGGCGGAGCTGGTCGGCGACCTCGTCGGCACCGCGCCGGTAGACGTCGGCCGAGGTGACGATGCCGAAGCCCATCTTCTCGTCGTCGGTCAGGTCCTGCTTGCCGTAGAGCGGGCCGCGGGTGCCGACGTGGGACAGGGCGGAGGTGTCGAGGATGCCCTCCTCGACCGCGCGGCGGAACGGGGTGCCGTGCGTGTACTCGGCGCCGAAGTAGGTGTCCCAGGTGTCGAGGTGGGCGTCGAAGTGGAGCAGGGCGACCGGGCCGTGCTTCTTCGCGACCGAGCGCAGCAGGGGCAGCGCGATGGTGTGGTCGCCGCCGAGGGTCATCAGGCGGGCGCCGGTGCCGAGCAGGTCGTCGGCGGCGGCCTCGACGGTCTCGACGGCCTCGTTGATGTTGAACGGGTTCACGGCGATGTCGCCGCCGTCCGCGACCTGGGCGAGGGCGAACGGGGAGGCGTCCTGCGCCGGGTTGTACGGGCGCAGCAGCCGGGACGCCTCGCGGATGGCGTTGCCGCCGAAGCGGGCACCCGGCCGGTACGAGACGCCCGAGTCGAACGGCACGCCCACGACGGCGACGTCGGCCCGGCCGACCTCGTCCAGCCGGGGCAGCCGGGCGAAGGTCGCCGGGCCCGCGTACCGCGGAACGCGGGAGGAGTCGACGGGCCCGCGCGGAGTCTCGTTGCTGCTCATGAAGAAATGCCTTCTTTCTTACGCTTCATCGCGTATGTACTGCTTGCCCTATGACCTTACCGGGATGCCGGGATGGGTTCGGACGCGAGTTCGGGAGACCGCCCGGCGAGCCGCTCGCGCCAGGCGGTGAGGACGGCGGCGTCGGTGGCGGGGTGCCAAGGAGACGGCCAGGGAGGCCGCGAGGGAGGCGAGCAAGGCCGTTGTGGACGGGCTCGTTGGTGAGGATGCCTGCCGTACGTCGCCATGAGCGTGACGACCGCGAGACCGCCGACCACGACGGACGGGGTAGCCGACCACGACGGACGGGGTAGCCGACGGCCACGCGGCCTCCTTCGATCGGTCTCGCCGAGGGGGACGAGGACTGACCCTAGGTGGCCGGAAAGCGACTGCGAAGTGTACGTTTCATCCATGCCAGCCGGTCCCGGATGGAGGGAACGCACATCATGCCGGACCCGGCGGTCCCGCCCACCCCGCCCGTACCGCTGACCGCGCTGCTGGCCCGCGAGGACCTGGGCTTGCGGCAGCTCGCGGGGCCTCCCGCCGAGGACGTCGACATCCACTGGGTGCACACCTCCGAGATGGCGGACCCGTATCCGTACCTCCTGGGCGGGGAACTGCTGCTCTCGGCCGGCGTCCACATCCCCGAGGCGGCGGACCCGGCGACCGCGTACTTCGACGACTACGTCGCCCGGATCGCGGCGGCCGGCGGAGCCGCCCTCGGCTTCGGGGTGGCGCCGGTGCACGACACGGTGCCGGAGGCCCTGGTCGCGGCCTGTGCGGCCCACGGTCTGCCGCTGCTGGAAGTGCCGCCCCGCACCACCTTCTCGGGTGTGGCCCGCGCGGTCTGGCAGCTGATGGCCCGGGCCCGCCTGGCCGAGCTCCGCCGGGTCACCGAGGCCCAGCAGAGCCTCGCCACCGCCGCGTCCCGCCCGGATCCGGTCCCCGCGGTGCTGCGCCGGCTCGCGCAGCGGCTGGCCGGGTGGGCGGTGCTGTACGGGCCGGAGGGGACGGAGATCGCGCGGGCGGGGCGGGAGCCGGGCGGGGAGGTGCGCGGGGCGCTCACCCGGCTGGCGGAGGTCGTACGGCCGGCCGGCGGCCCGGGGGAACGTCCCGTCCCCGCCTCCGCGACCGACACCGTCGCAGGCAGCCACCTCGCCGCCTACGCCCTCGGCGCCGGGCACGGTTTCGTGCTCGGGGTGGCCGAGCCCGAACGGGCGGCCGGGGACCACACCATCGCCTCCGCCGCCGCCGTCCTGCTGTCGCTGCTCACCGGCGAGCAGCAGAGCGGCACGGGCGCGGCCCGATCCTCCGCGCTGGTGCGGCTGCTGCTGGGCGCGCCGCCCGAGGAGGTGGCGCCGCTGCTCGGCGACGGCCCGTGGACCGTCGTGCACGCCCGCCCGGACGATGACGGCACCCCCGAGCCCCTCGCAGCCTCCGCCCTGGGCGCCGCGCTCGGCTCCGCCCTGGTCGACCCGTCGGGCGGCGTCGTGCGCGTCCTGGTCCCCGCCGGCCGGGCACCGGCCCCGCTGCCCGGCTGGACCCTGGGCGTCAGCGCCGCCGTCGCCCCGCACGACTGGCCCACCGCCGACACCCAGGCCGCCCGCGCCCTGGCCCGGGCCCGCGCCACCCGGACCCCGCTGCACCGGCACGGCGCGCGTCCCGCCCTGGCCGACCTCGTCCCGTCCGGCGAGGCGGCGGCCCACGCCCACGCCCTCCTCGCCCCCGTCGCGGCCCACCCCGCACTGACCGAGACCCTGCGCACCTGGCTCTCCCTGCACGGCAGCTGGGACCGCACGGCCGTCGCCCTGTCCGTGCACCGCAACACCGTGCGGCAGCGCATCGCCCGCTGCGCGAGGCTGCTGGAGACGGACCTCGACGACCCGGACGTCCGTATGGAACTGTGGTTCGCGCTCGGGCGGATCCGATGAAGCGGGCGATCCGCGTGACGAGCGGGATCTGAGTACGTGAGCGGTGTCCCCCTGAGTACGTGACGCACGTCCCAGCGCTCGATACGCCAGGGACGCCCCCCGTCGGCTGCCTCACAATGGATGCCATGCCGATATCCGGGACACCCAGCCGCGCCGAACTCGTCGAACACCTCGTCAGGACGCGCATCGCGGGCGACGTCGCCACCCCCCGCGAGAACAACCTCTCCCACTACCGCAAGCTGGCGAACAGCGACCGCCACTACTGGCTCGGGCTGGAACTCGGCGACCGCTGGAGCGACGAGCAGGACGTCCTCGCGGTGATGGCGGAGCGGGTCGGCGTGAACGACGACCCCGAATACCGGTACGGCCAGGACACCATCGACCCGGAACTGACCGTCGACGGTCTGGAGCGGATGGCCGGGCGGCTGCGCAAGGCCGCGGACGGGCAGCAGCGCGTCCTCTTCGCCACCGGCCACCCCGGCGGCCTCCTCGACGTGCACCGCGCGACCGCGTCGGCGCTGCGCGCGGCCGGCTGCGAGATCGTCGTCATCCCGGACGGGCTGACGACGGAGGAGGGCTACGTCATGCAGTTCGCGGACGTGGCGGTCCTGGAGCACGGCGCCACCCTGTGGCACACCCACTCGGGCGAACCGATGAAGGCGATCCTGACGGCTCTGGAGCGCGCGGGCCGCCCGCTGCCCGACCTGGTGGTGGCCGACCACGGCTGGGCGGGGTACGCCGGACAGCACGGCCTGGACTCCGTCGGCTACGCCGACTGCAACGACCCGGCCCTCTTCATCGGCGAGGCCGAGGGCACCGTACAGGTGACGGTCCCCCTCGACGACCACGTGGTCAGCCCGCGCCACTACGACCCGATGACGGCGTACCTGCTGGCGGCGGCCGGGCTGGACTGACCGACAGGCCAGGGCCGGCCGGGCTCCCCGTCCGGTGCCCGGGGCCGGTCCGGGGAAGCGCCGGGCCGGCCCCACGCATCCCGGTCAGCGGGGGACGCGCACCACGCCCTCCTGGATGACCGACACGGCGAGCCGGCCGTCCTGGGTGTAGATGCGGGCCTGGCCGAGGCCGCGGCCACCGGACGCCGAGGGGGACTCCTGGTCGTACAGCAGCCATTCGTCGGCGCGGAAGGGCCGGTGGAACCACATGGCGTGGTCCAGCGAAGCTCCGACGACGTCGCCGACCGCCCAGCCGCCGCGGCCGTGCGCGAGCAGGACCGAGTCGAGCAGGGTCATGTCGGAGACGTAGGTGGCGAGGACGATGTGCAGCAGGGCACTGTCGACGGGCCCGTCGAGCTTGCCGTTGGTGCGGAACCACACCTGGGAGTGCGGCTCGCGCGGCTGCCCGAACTGCCCGTAGGGCGGCTCCTCGACGTAGCGCAGGTCGATGGCCTCACGGGCGGCGAGGAAGTGCTCGACGACCTTGGGGTCGAGGTGGCCGTAGCCGCGGAAGCGCTCCTGCGAGGTGGGCAGCGCCGCCGGGTCCGGGGCGGGCGGCATGGGCGTCTGGTGGTCCATGCCCTCCTCGTGCTCCTGGAAGGACGCGGACAGCGAGAAGATCGGCCGGCCGTGCTGGACCGCGACCACCCGGCGGGTGGTGAAGGAGCGGCCGTCGCGGATGCGCTCGACGTTGTAGACGATGGGCGCGCCGGGGTCGCCCATGCGCAGGAAGTACGCGTGGAGCGAGTGGGGCGGCCGGTCCGCCGGGACGGTCCGCCCGGCGGCGACCAGCGCCTGGGCCGCGACCTGGCCACCGAAGACCCGGGGGACCACGGCGGACCGGGACTGGCCGCGGAAGATGTTCTCCTCGATCGGCTCGAGGTCGAGCAGATCGAGGAGATCCTGGAGTGCCTGGCTCATGAAGTCAGCTGTGAACGCCAGTGATTGCGGGGGGCCTTACAGGCCCATGTCCTTGGCGATGATCGTCTTCATGATCTCGCTCGTGCCGCCGTAGATGCGGTTGACGCGGTTGTCCGCGTACAGGCGGGCGATGGGGTACTCGTTCATGAAGCCGTAGCCGCCGTGCAGCTGGAGGCAGCGGTCGATGACGCGGTGGGCGACCTCGGTGCAGAACAGCTTCGCGGAGGCGGCCTCGGCGGGGGTGAGCTCACCGGCGTCCAGGGCCTCGGTCGCGCGGTCGGCGACGGCCTCGGCGGCGTCCACCTCGGCCTGGCAGGCGGCCAGCTCGAACTTGGTGTTCTGGAAGGACGCGACCGTCTTGCCGAAGACGGTGCGGTCCTGGACGTACTGCTTGGCGAACCGGACGGCGGCCTTGGCCTGGGCGTAGGCGCCGAAGGCGATGCCCCAGCGCTCGGAGGCCAGGTTGTGGCCGAGGTAGTAGAAGCCCTTGTTCTCCTCGCCGAGGAGGTCCTCGACGGGCACCTTGACGTCGACGAACGCCAGCTCGGCGGTGTCGGAGGTCTTCAGGCCGAGCTTGTCGAGCTTGCGGCCGACGGAGTAGCCCTCGGACTTGGTGTCCACGGCGAAGAGGGAGATGCCGTGGCGGCGGTCCTCGGCGGTCGGGGCGGCGGTGCGGGCGCAGACGATCATGCGGTCGGCGTGCACGCCGCCGGTGATGAAGGTCTTGGCGCCGTTGAGGACGTAGTGGGTGCCGTCCTCGCTGAGCTTGGCGGTGGACTTCATGCCCGCGAGGTCGGAACCGGTGCCCGGCTCGGTCATCGCGATGGCCCACATCTCCTCGCCGGAGACGAACTTGGGCAGGAACCGCTTCTTCTGCTCGTCGGTGGCGAGCATCTTGATGTAGGGCAGGGCGAGCAGCACGTGCACGCCGGAACCGCCGAAGGAGACGCCCGCACGAGCGGTCTCCTCGTACAGCACGGCCTCGAACTTGTGGCTGTCCAGGCCCGCGCCGCCGAACTCCTCGGGGACGTTGATGCCGAAGATGCCCAGCTCACCGAGCTTGTAGTAGAAGTCGCGGGGCGCCTGGCCCGCCGCGAACCACTCGTCGTACACGGGTACGACCTCGGCCTCGATGAAGGCGCGAAGGGTCTCCCGGAACGCCTCGTGATCCTCGTTGAACACCGTACGGCGCACGCCGCCACCTCCAGGACTCCGCGTGTCTAAGCGCTTGCTCAGCCAAAGATACCGGCGAGTATCGAGACACGTCCAGGGCGAAACCGGGGTGGGTGGGGTAACGCTCGTCACGCCGGGGAGGGAGGGCGGGAAACCCTGGGGCGCGGGGGCGAAGCCCCGCCGCGGTACGGGGAAGAGCCGGGGCGGGACCGGCCTACCGGCCAACCCTTCCGGGTAGGAGGGACGGAAACCCCCGGGGTGCAGGGGCGAAACCCCGCCGGGATACAGGGCGAAGCCCCGGGGCGGGACCGGCCTCCCGACCAACCCTTCCGGGTAGGAGGGACGGAAACCCCCGGGGCGCAGGGGCGAAACCCCGCCGCGGTACAGGGTGAAGCCCCGGGGCGGGACCGGCCGACTGGCCGACCGTTCCGGGCGGGCGGGTGGGAAAAGGCCCTCAGACCTCCGCCGCCGCGAACGCCCCCCGGGCCATCCGGTGCAGCAGCTCCGCCGTGGCCCCCCGCCCGGGGAGCGACCCGCCCCTCCCCAGATGCGGCGTCGAGTTCAGCAGCCCGAACACCGAGTGCACGGCGGACCGGGCCGTCGGCTCACCGAGCCCCGGGTACACCTCCCGGACGACCCCGACCCACAGCTCCACGTACTGCCGCTGGAGCTGCCGCACCATCTTCCGGTCGCTGTCCCGCAGGCGGTCCAGCTCCCGGTCGTGCAGGGTGATCAGAGGCCGGTCATCGAGCGCGAAGTCGATATGCCCCTCGATCAGCGAGTCGAGCACCTGCTCAGCCCCACCCCCGTCCGCCTCCGCCAGCCTCCGCTTCGCCCCGGTCAGCAGCTGCCCGCTGATCCCCACCAGCAGCTCCGCGAGCATCGCGTCCTTGCCCGCGAAGTGCCGGTACAGCCCGGGCCCGCTGATCCCGACCGCGGCGCCTATCTCGTCGACCCCGACCCCGTGGAACCCCCGCTCGGCGAACAGCCGCGCGGCCTCCTTGAGGATCTGCTCGCGGCGGGTGGGGGCGTCGGTTCTGGTGGCCATGAGAACGATTCTAGACAGGGAGGTTAGCGGTCGTTAACCTGAAGGAAATGCGTTAACGCTCATTAACAAGGTGAGGGGACCCGCAGGATGCACGAGGCACCGGAGCTCACGAGCGCGGCAGACCCCGCGTCGGAGGCCTTTCGGGCCAACGAGGAGGCGCACCACGCCCTCGTCGAGGAGCTGCGCACCAAGCTCGCCGCCGCCGCACAGGGCGGCGGCGAGAAGGCCCGCGCGCGCCACACCGCGCGCGGCAAGCTGCTCCCCCGCGACCGCGTGGACACCCTCCTCGATCCGGGCTCGCCGTTCCTGGAGCTGGCCCCGCTCGCGGCCGACGGGATGTACGACGGCCAGGCCCCGGCCGCCGGCGTCATCGCCGGCATCGGCCGGGTCAGCGGCCGCGAGACGGTGGTCATCGCCAACGACGCCACCGTCAAGGGCGGCACGTACTACCCGATGACGGTCAAGAAACACCTCCGCGCCCAGGAGGTCGCCCTCGACAACCGCCTCCCCTGCGTCTACCTGGTGGACTCCGGCGGCGCCTTCCTCCCCATGCAGGACGAGGTCTTCCCCGACCGGGACCACTTCGGCCGCATCTTCTACAACCAGGCCCGCATGTCCGGCGCCGGCATCCCCCAGATCGCCGCCGTCCTCGGCTCGTGCACGGCCGGCGGGGCGTACGTCCCGGCGATGAGCGACGAGGCGGTGATCGTCCGCAACCAGGGCACGATCTTCCTCGGCGGCCCGCCCCTGGTGAAGGCGGCCACCGGCGAGGTCGTCACGGCGGAGGAGCTCGGCGGCGGCGAGGTCCACTCCCGCGTCTCGGGCGTCACCGACCACCTCGCGGAGAACGACGCGCACGCCCTGCGCATCGTCCGCACGATCGTCTCCACCCTCCCCGCGCGCGGGGAGCTCCCCTGGGAGGTCACGGAAGCGACGGAACCCAAGGTCGACCCGCACGGCCTCTACGGCGCGGTCCCGGTCGATCCCCGCACCCCCTACGACGTGCGCGAGATCATCGCCCGGGTCGTCGACGGCTCCCGCTTCGCCGAGTTCAAGTCCGAGTTCGGCCAGACCCTGGTCACCGGCTTCGCCCGGATCCACGGGCACCCGGTGGGCATCGTCGCCAACAACGGCATCCTGTTCGCCGAGTCCGCCCAGAAGGGCGCCCACTTCATCGAGCTGTGCGACCAGCGCGGCATCCCCCTGGTCTTCCTCCAGAACATCTCCGGCTTCATGGTCGGCAAGGACTACGAGGCGGGCGGCATCGCCAAGCACGGCGCCAAGATGGTCACGGCGGTGGCGTGCACGCGCGTGCCGAAGCTGACGGTCGTGGTGGGCGGCTCCTACGGCGCGGGCAACTACTCCATGTGCGGCAGGGCGTACTCTCCCCGCTTCCTGTGGATGTGGCCGAACGCCAAGATCTCGGTCATGGGCGGCGAGCAGGCCGCCTCGGTCCTCGCGACCGTCAAGCGGGACCAGCTGGAGGGCCGCGGCGAAGCCTGGCCGGCCGAGGACGAGGACGCCTTCAAGGCCCCGATCCGCGCCCAGTACGAGCGCCAGGGCAACGCCTACTACGCGTCGGCCCGCCTCTGGGACGACGGTGTCATCGACCCGATGGACACCCGTCAGGTCCTGGGCCTGGCCCTGACCGCCTGCGCCAACGCGCCCCTGGGTGACCCCCAGTTCGGCGTCTTCCGGATGTGAGGGGACGGACGACGATGTTCGAGACAGTACTGGTGGCCAACCGCGGCGAGATCGCCGTCCGGGTGATCCGTACGCTGCGGTCGCTGGGCGTGCGCTCGGTGGCCGTCTTCTCCGACGCGGACGCCGACGCCCGGCACGTCCGCGAGGCGGACACGGCGGTGCGGATCGGCCCGCCTCCCGCCTCCGAGAGCTACCTGTCGGCGGAGCGCCTGCTGGAGGCGGCGGCCCGCACGGGCGCGCAGGCCGTCCACCCCGGCTACGGCTTCCTCGCCGAGAACGCCGCCTTCGCACGCGCCTGCGCCGAGGCCGGCCTGGTCTTCATCGGCCCCCCGGCGGACGCGATCGCGCTGATGGGCGACAAGATCCGCGCCAAGGAGACGGTCCGGGAGGCCGGGGTGCCGGTGGTGCCCGGCGGCCGGGACCCGGAGCTGGCCGAGGCGGCCCGTGAACTGGGCGCCCCGGTGCTGCTGAAGCCGAGCGCGGGCGGCGGCGGCAAGGGCATGCGCCTGGTGCGGGACCTGACCCGCCTGGAGGAGGAGATCGCCTCGGCCCGCCGCGAGGCCCGGGCCTCCTTCGGCGACGACACGCTCCTCGTGGAGCGCTGGATCGACCGCCCCCGCCACATCGAGATCCAGGTCCTGGCCGACGGCCACGGCAACGTGGTCCACCTCGGCGAGCGCGAATGCTCCCTCCAGCGCCGCCACCAGAAGATCATCGAGGAGGCGCCGAGCGTGCTCCTCGACGAGGAGACGCGTTCCGCGATGGGCGAGGCGGCGGTCCAGGCGGCCCGCTCCTGCGGCTACCGGGGCGCGGGCACGGTGGAGTTCATCGTCCCCGGCAACGACCCCTCGTCGTACTACTTCATGGAGATGAACACCCGCCTCCAGGTGGAGCACCCGGTCACGGAGCTGGTCACCGGCCTGGACCTGGTGGAGTGGCAGCTGCGCGTGGCGGCCGGGGAGCCCCTGGCCTTCACCCAGGAGGACGTACGGCTGACGGGTCACGCGGTGGAGGCCCGCATCTGCGCCGAGGACCCGGCCCGTGGCTTCCTCCCCTCCGGCGGCACGGTCCTCAGGCTGCGCGAGCCGCAGGGCGACGGCGTCCGCACCGACTCGGGCCTCACCGAGGGCACGGAGGTCGGCAGCCTCTACGACCCGATGCTCTCCAAGGTCATCGCCTACGGCCCCGACCGGGCGACGGCCCTGCGCAAGCTCCGGGCGGCCCTGGCGGAGACGGTCACGCTCGGCGTGCAGACGAACGCCGGGTTCCTGCGCCGCCTGCTCGCCCACCCGTCGGTCGTCTCCGGCGACATGGACACGGGCCTGGTCGAGCGCGAGGTCGAGGGGCTGGTCCCCACGGACGTACCGGAGGAGGTGTACGAGGCGGCGGCGGCCGTACGGCTTGAGGCCCTGAAGCCGGAGCCGGGCGGCTGGACGGACCCGTTCTCGGTGCCGAGCGGCTGGCGCCTGGGCGGCGAACCGAAGCCGGCCGCCTTCCCCCTGCGGGTGCAGGAGCCCCTGGAGTACACCCCGCGCGGCAGCGCCACGGTCACCGGCGACCGTGTCGCCGTGACCCTCGACGGCGTCCGCCACACCTTCCACCGCGCCGCCGACTGGCTCGGCCGCGACGGCGACGCCTGGCACGTCCGCGACCACGACCCGGTCGCCGCGTCCCTCACCCGCGCCGCCCAAGCGGGCGCCGACTCGCTGACCGCGCCGATGCCGGGCACGGTGACCGTGGTGAAGGTCGCCGTCGGCGACGAGGTGAGCGCCGGTCAGAGCCTGCTGGTGGTGGAGGCGATGAAGATGGAGCACGTCATCGCCGCGCCGCACGCGGGCAAGGTCACCGAGCTGGACGTGGCACCCGGCACCACGGTCGCCATGGACCAGGTGCTGGCGGTCATCGCACCGCACGAGGAGGCGGCGGAATGACGGTTCCAGGGCTCCCGATGGCCGTCCCGAGCAGGGACCTGCCCACGCGCGTCCGCGTCCACGAGGTCGGCGCCCGCGACGGCCTGCAGAACGAGAAGGCGACGGTCCCCACGGAGGTCAAGGCGGAGTTCATCCGCCGGCTGGCCGAGGCCGGCCTGACCACGATCGAGGCGACGAGCTTCGTCCACCCCAAGTGGGTGCCCCAGCTGGCGGACGCGGAAGCGCTGTTCCCGATGGTCGCGGACCTCCCCGTCGCGCTGCCGGTCCTGGTCCCGAACGAACGCGGCCTGGACCGTGCCCTGGGGCTGGGCGCCCGGCGGGTGGCGGTCTTCGCCAGCGCGACGGAGTCCTTCGCCAAGGCCAACCTCAACCGCACGGTGGACGAGGCCCTGGCCATGTTCGAACCGGTGGTGAGCCGCGCGAAGGCCGCGTCGGTCCACGTCCGCGGCTACCTCTCGATGTGCTTCGGCGACCCGTGGGAGGGCGCGGTCCCGATCCCCCAGGTGGTGAAGGTCTGCCGGGCCCTGCTGGACATGGGCTGCGACGAACTGAGCCTGGGCGACACCATCGGCGTGGCGACCCCGGGCCATGTGGTGGCGCTCCTCGCCGCCCTGGACGAGGCGGGCGTCCCGCCCACCGCCCTCGGCGTGCACTTCCACGACACCTACGGCCAGGCCCTCGCCAACACCCTCGCGGCGCTCCAGCAGGGCGCCACCACGGTCGACGCCTCGGCGGGCGGCCTGGGCGGCTGCCCGTACGCGAAGTCGGCCACGGGCAACCTCGCCACCGAAGACCTCGTGTGGATGCTGCGGGGCCTCGGCATCGACACCGGAATCGACCTCGGCCGTCTCGTCGCCACGAGCACCTGGATGGCCGCCCAACTGGGCCGACCGAGCCCGTCCCGCACCGTCCGAGCCCTGTCCCACGAGGACACCGAGGAGCACTGATCACCATGGACTACCGTCTCTCCCCCGAGCTGGAGGAACTCCGCCGCACCGTCGAGGAGTTCGCACACGAGGTGGTCGCGCCGAAGATCGGCGACTTCTACGAGCGGCACGAGTTCCCCTACGAGATCGTCCGCGAGATGGGCCGCATGGGCCTGTTCGGGCTGCCGTTCCCCGAGGAGTACGGCGGCATGGGTGGCGACTACCTGGCCCTCGGCGTGGCCCTGGAGGAGCTGGCGCGGGTCGACTCCTCGGTGGCGATCACCCTGGAGGCCGGAGTCTCGCTCGGCGCGATGCCGCTCCACCTCTACGGCACCGAGGCCCAGAAGCGCGAGTGGCTCCCCCGCCTCTGCTCGGGCGAACTCCTGGGCGCCTTCGGCCTGACGGAGCCGGACGGCGGCAGCGACGCGGGCGCGACGCGTACGACGGCCCGTCTGGACTCCTCCACGAACGAATGGGTGATCAACGGCACCAAGTGCTTCATCACCAACTCGGGCACGACCATCACGGGCCTGGTGACGGTCACGGCGGTCACGGGCCGCAGGGCCGACGGCAAGCCGCAGATCTCCTCGATCATCGTCCCGGCCGGCACCCCGGGCTTCGAGGTCGCGGCCCCGTACTCCAAGGTCGGCTGGAACGCCTCGGACACCCGTGAGCTGTCCTTCACGGACGTGCGCGTCCCGGCGGCGAACCTCCTGGGCGAAGAGGGCCGCGGCTACGCCCAGTTCCTGCGCATCCTCGACGAGGGCCGCATCGCGATCGCGGCACTGGCGACGGGGCTGGCGCAGGGCTGCGTCGACGAGTCGGTCAAGTACGCCCGGGAACGCCTCGCGTTCGGCAAGCCGATCGCCGCGAACCAGGCCATCCAGTTCAAGATCGCCGACATGGAGATGAAGGCCCACACCGCCCGCCTCGCCTGGCGCGACGCGGCGGCCCGCCTGGTGTCCGGCGCCCCCTTCAAGAAGGAAGCGGCCCTGGCGAAGCTCCACTCGTCGACGGTCGCGGTGGACAACGCCCGCGAGGCCACCCAGATCCACGGCGGCTACGGCTTCATGAACGAGTACCCGGTCGCCCGCATGTGGCGCGACTCCAAGATTCTCGAAATCGGCGAGGGCACGAGCGAGGTCCAGCGGATGCTGATCGCACGGGAGTTGGGGCTGGTGGGCTGAGACACGGAACGGGGCCGAAGACCCCCGGCCGCACGGGCGCAGTGACTCGGATCACTGCGCCCGTTCGCATTCCCCCGCCCGGGCCCGGGCACACATCCGAGGGCCCCACTGGACATGATCTGAGGTTAGGCTAACCTAATCCTGATCTCAGCCAAGCGGCTTTCAGCCGTGCCCGCAGTGGCTCCGTACGCACGAAAGCAGACCCCGTCATGTCGAACGCCCGAACCGCCCGTTTCTCCCGTCGCGGCCTGCTCGCCGCCGGTGGTGCTCTCGGGCTCGGCGCCCTCGTGACCGCGTGTGGCAGTGAGGACTCCAAGGACGGCGGCTCGGGCGCGAAGGGCGCCGCCAAGTCCGGCCCCTGGTCCTTCAAGGACGACCGCGGCAAGACCGTGAGCCTGGACAAGGTCCCCACGAAGATCGTCGCGTTCACCGGCGTCGCCGCCGCCCTGTACGACTACGGCATCGAGGTCGAGGGCGTCTTCGGCCCGACCAGGACCAAGGGCGGCAAGGCCGACGTCCAGGCCGGCGACATGGACGTCAGCAAGCTGACCGTCTTCGGCAACCGGTTCGACCAGTTCAACGTCGAGCAGTACGCGGCCTTCCAGCCCGAGGTGCTCATCACCACCACCTTCGACGCCGCCGGCAGCCTCTGGTACGTCCCGGAGGCGTCCAAGGACAAGATCGCCAAGCTCGCCCCGAGCGTCGCCCTCTCGGCCTTCGACCGTCAGATGCCGAAGCCGTTGCAGCGCATGGCGGAGCTCGCCGAGTCGCTCGGCGCCGACCTGAAGGACGCGAAGGTCGTCGAGGCGAAGAAGCGTTTCGAGGCCGCCTCCGAGCGGCTGCGCAAGGCCGCCAAGTCCCGCCCCGAGATCAAGGTGCTGGCCGGTTCCGCCTCGGACGCCATCTTCTACGTCTCCGGCTCCAACTTCTCCATCGACCTGGAGTACTTCAAGGCCCTCGGCGTGAACCTCGTCGAGCCCCCGAAGAAGGCCATGGAGGCCAACGGCGGCTGGTTCGAGAACCTCAGCTGGGAGAACGTCGACAAGTACCCGGCCGACGTCATCATGATGGACGACCGCACCTCGGCCATCCAGCCGGCCGACATCTCCGAGGCGACCTGGAAGAAGCTGCCCGCGGTCAAGGCCGGCCAGGTCATCGCGCGTTCGCCCGAGCCGATCCTGTCGTACGACAAGTGCACGCCCCTGGTCGAGAACCTCGCGAAGGCGATCGAGAGCGCGAAGAAGGTCGCCTGACGCGCCGCCCGCGGGGCGCTTGAGGGGGTGTCGCGGGCGCGGGCCGGATGCGGCCGGCCAGGCTCGCGCGGCGGAGCCGCATGCAGACACGACCCCGCGCCCCCGGGCGGCCTCCGCCCTCCCCTGACGACGAATCAGGAGCCCTCATGACCACCGCCGTAGCCGCCCCGTTCCGCTTCTTTTCCCTTCAGGTCGTGCGGACGAGGCTGCTCGGGCCGTCCCTCGTCCGGGTCACCTTCGGGGGACCCGATCTGCACGCCTTCCACTCCCACGGGCACGACCAGTCGCTGTCCCTGTTCCTGCCGCACCCCGGGCAGCCCGAGCCGGTCGTCCCGCTCGAACTCGGGGACGACTGGTGGCAGGGCTGGCGCGAACTCCCGGAGGACGTCCGGGCCGTGATGCGGTCCTACACCCTGCGCGGCCTGCGCCGGGACCCGGACGAGATCGACATCGACTTCGCCCTGCACGGCATCGGGCCGGGCGCCTCGGTCCAGGCCGGCCCCGCCTCCCGCTGGGCCGCCCGGGCCGCCGCCGGGGACCGGGTCCTGCTGCTCGGCCCGGCCGTGGCCGACAACCGGGCGATCCGCTTCCGCCCGCCCGAGGACACCGACCTCGTCGTCGTCTGGGGCGACGAGACCGCCGTCCCCGCCGCCTCGGCCGTCGTCGAGGCACTGCCGGCCGGCACCCGCGCCCGGGTCTTCCTGGAGGTCCCGCACGCCGGCGACATCCAGGACCTGGTGACCGAGGCGGACGCCGAGATCACCTGGCTCGTCAGGGAGGAAGAGGGCGCCGAGGTGGCTCCCCTGGCCCTCGACGCCCTCCGTGCCGCCCCCCTGCCGTCCGCCGAGCGGCCGTACGTCTGGATCGCCGGCGAGTCCGGGTGCGTGAAGGAGCTGCGCCGGCACTTCGTGCGCGAGCGCGGCATCGACCGCCGCCGGGTGACGTTCGTCGGCTACTGGCGCCGCGGCGTGAGCGAGGAGCAGCTGCGGGCGGAGGCGTAGCCGCAGCCCACCGGCCCTGGGGTGACACGAGTGACCACGGTCACGGCAGGGCCCGTCCTCGATCCGATCAAGTTAGGTTAGGCTTACCTAAGTTCTGGACGCCGGAGACCAGCCCATCCCGTCCCACACCGGACTGTCCCCACCGGAGGACCCCCACATGCGCTCGCACCTGCTCAACGACACCACCGCGGAGCAGTACCGCCGCTTCGTGACCGACGGAGTCGAGCGGGTGGCCGCCAAACTCGCCACCACCGACCGCCCGTTCACCGGCATCAGCGTCGACGCCCTCTCCCCGCGCATCGACGGGATCGACCTCGACCAGCCGCTGTACGACACCACGGCGGTGCTCGACGAACTGGAGGACGTCTACCTCCGGGACGCGATCTACTTCCACCACCCCCGCTACCTGGCCCACCTCAACTGCCCGGTCGTCATCCCGTCCGTGCTCGGCGAGGCCGTCCTGTCCGCCGTCAACTCCTCCCTGGACACCTGGGACCAGTCGGCCGGCGGCACGCTCATCGAGCGGAAACTGATCGACTGGACGACCGAGCGCATCGGCCTCGGCCCGGCCGCCGACGGCGTGTTCACCTCCGGCGGCACCCAGTCCAACCTCCAGGCGCTGCTGCTGGCCCGCGAGGAGGCCAAGACCGGCAGCCTCGCCGACCTGCGCATCTTCGCCTCCGAGGTCAGCCACTTCAGCGTGAAGAAGTCCGCGAAGCTGCTCGGCCTCGGCCAGGACGCCGTGGTCTCCATACCCGTCGACCACGACAAGCGCATGCAGACCGTCGCGCTCGCCCGCGAACTGGAGCGCTGCGCGCAGGACGGCCTCATCCCCATGGCCGTCGTCGCCACCGCCGGCACCACCGACTTCGGGTCCATCGACCCGCTGCCCGAGATCGCCGAGCTGTGCGAGCAGTTCGGCACCTGGATGCACGTCGACGCCGCGTACGGCTGCGGCCTGCTGGCCTCCCTGAAGCACCGGGACCGCATCACCGGCATCGAACGCGCCGACTCGGTCACCGTCGACTACCACAAGTCCTTCTTCCAGCCGGTGAGCTCCTCGGCCGTGCTGGTACGGGACGCTGCCACACTGCGCCACGCCACCTACCACGCCGAGTACCTCAACCCGCGCCGCATGGTGGAGGAGCGCATCCCCAACCAGGTGGACAAGTCCCTCCAGACCACCCGCCGCTTCGACGCCCTCAAGCTGTGGATGACCCTGCGGACCATGGGCGCCGACGGCATCGGGCAGCTCTTCGACGAGGTGTGCGACCTGGCCCGGGAGGGCTGGAAGCTGATCGCCGCCGACCCGCGCTTCGACGTCGTCGTCGAGCCGAGCCTGTCGACGCTGGTCTTCCGCTACATCCCGGCGGCCGTCACCGACCCCGCCGAGATCGACCGTGCCAACCTCTACGCCCGCAAGGCCCTGTTCGCCTCCGGTGACGCCATCGTCGCGGGCACCAAGGTCGGCGGCCGCCACTACCTGAAGTTCACCCTGCTCAACCCCGAGACGCAGGCGTCCGACATCGCCGCCGTCCTCGACCTGATCGCCGGCCACGCCGAGCAGTACCTGGGAGAGTCCCTTGACCGCGCGTCCTGAAAACCCGGCCCCTTCTCCTGCGATTCACGACTTCGTGGGGATCGGGCTCGGCCCCTTCAACCTCGGCCTGGCCTGCCTGACCGAACCGATCGACGAACTCGACGGTGTCTTCCTGGAGTCCAAGCCCGACTTCGAGTGGCACGCGGGCATGTTCCTGGACGGCGCCCACCTCCAGACCCCGTTCATGTCGGACCTGGTCACCCTCGCCGACCCGACGTCCCCGTACTCCTTCCTGAACTACCTGAAGGAGAAGGGCCGGCTCTACTCGTTCTACATCCGCGAGAACTTCTACCCGCTGCGCGTCGAGTACGACGACTACTGCCGCTGGGCCGCGGGCAAACTCAGCAGCATCCGCTTCGGCACGACGGTCACCGAGGTGACGTACGAGGACGAGCTCTACGTCGTCGAGACCACCGCCGGCGACACCTACCGGGCCCGTCAACTCGTCCTCGGCACCGGCACCCCGCCCCACATACCCCAGGCCTGCCAGGGCCTGGGCGGCGACTTCATCCACAATTCCCGCTACTTGGACAGCAAGGCGGAGCTTCAGAAGAAGGACTCGATCACGCTGGTCGGCTCGGGCCAGTCGGCCGCCGAGATCTACTACGACCTGCTCAGCGAGATCGACGTCCACGGCTACCGGCTGAACTGGGTCACCCGCTCCCCGCGCTTCTTCCCGCTGGAGTACACCAAGCTCACGCTGGAGATGACGTCCCCCGAGTACGTCGACTACTTCCGTGAGCTGCCCGAGGCGACCCGCTACCGGCTCACGGCCGAGCAGAAAGGCCTGTTCAAGGGCATCGACGGCGACCTCATCAACGAGATCTTCGACCTGCTCTACCAGAAGAACCTCGGCGGCCCGGTCCCCACCCGGCTGCTCACCAACTCCGCCCTGACCAGCGCGCGTCACGAGAACGGCACGTACACGCTCGGCTTCCGCCAGGAGGAGCAGGGCAAGGAGTTCGAGCTGGACTCCCAGGGCCTGGTCCTGGCCACCGGCTACAAGTACGCCGAGCCGGAGTTCCTGGCCCCCGTCAAGGACCGCCTGGTCTACGACTCGCAGGGCAACTTCGACGTCGCGCGCAACTACGCGATCGACGTCACCGGCCGGGGGATCTTCCTCCAGAACGCCGGCGTGCACACGCACAGCATCACCAGCCCGGACCTGGGCATGGGTCCGTACCGGAACGCGTACATCATCCGCGAGCTGCTCGGCAGCGAGTACTACCCGGTGGAGAAGACCATCGCGTTCCAGGAGTTCGCCGTATGAGCGCCACCACCGGCATCGGAACCCTCACCGTCCGCCCGCTCGACCCCCTGAAGGACGCCGGGCTGCTGCACTCCTGGGTGACCCACCCCAAGGCGGCGTACTGGATGATGCAGGACGCGAAACTCCAGGACGTCGAGCGCGAGTACATGCGGATCGCCGCGCACGAGCACCACCACGCCTACCTCGGCCTGCACGAGGGCCGGCCGGCGTTCCTGATGGAGAAGTACGACCCCCGGTACGTCGAGCTGGAAGGCCTGTACGACCCGGAGCCCGGCGACGTCGGCATGCACTTCCTGGTCGCGCCGACCGACCGCCCGATCCACGGTTTCACCAAGGCCGTCATCACCGCCGTGATGGACGAGCTGTTCGCCGACCCGCGCACCCGCCGGGTCGTGGTGGAGCCCGACGTGAGCAACAAGGCAGTCCACGCGCTCAACGAGGCCGTCGGCTTCGTGCCCGAGCGTGAGATCGACAAGCCGGAGAAGCGCGCGCTGCTCAGCTTCTGCACGCGCGCACAGTTCCTGGCCGCCCGAGGAGTAGCCGCATGACCCTGTCCGACGCCGTAGCGCATCTGTCCCCCCACCGCTGGGCGCGGGCCAACCGCCTCCTGATCCGCAAAGCCCTCGCCGAGTTCGCCCACGAGCGGCTGATCACCCCCGAAGAGGACGGCGAGAGGTACGTCGTCCGCAGCGACGACGGCCTGACGAGCTACCGCTTCTCGGCCGCCCGCCGGGCCCTGGACCACTGGCAGGTGGACGCCGAGTCGATCACCCGCCACCGGGACGGCTCCGAACTCCCGCTCGCCGCGCTGGACTTCTTCATCGAGCTACAGAAGTCCCTCGGCCTGAGCGACGACATCCTGCCGGTCTACCTGGAGGAGATCTCCTCCACCCTCTCCGGCACCTGCTACAAGCTCACCAAGCCGGACATCACGGCGGCCGAACTCGCCCGCGGCGACTTCCAGGCCATCGAGACCGGCATGACCGAGGGCCACCCCTGCTTCGTCGCCAACAACGGGCGGCTCGGCTTCGGCATCCACGAGTACCTGTCGTACGCGCCGGAGACGGCGAGCCCGGTGCGGCTGGTGTGGCTGGCCGCGCACCGGTCCCGTGCCGCGTTCACCGCCGGTGTCGGCATCGAGTACGAGTCGTTCCTGCGCGAGGAGCTGGGCGCGGAGACCGTCGAGCGCTTCCACGGCGTCCTGCGCGACCAGGACCTCGACCCGGCCGACTACCTGCTGATCCCGGTCCACCCCTGGCAGTGGTGGAACAAGCTCAGCGTCACCTTCGCCGCCGAGGTGGCCCGCCGGCACCTGGTATGCCTGGGCGAGGGCGACGACGAGTACCTGGCCCAGCAGTCCATCCGGACGTTCTTCAACCGGACCAGCCCCGAGAAGCACTACGTCAAAACCGCCCTGTCGGTCATCAACATGGGCTTCATGCGGGGTCTGTCGGCCGCCTACATGGAGGCCACTCCGGCGATCAACGACTGGCTGGCCCAGCTCATCGAGGGCGACCCGGTGCTGCGGTCCACGGGCCTGTCGATCATCCGGGAGCGGGCGGCCGTCGGCTACCGGCACCTGGAGTACGAGCAGGCCACCGACCGCTACTCGCCCTACCGCAAGATGCTCGCCGCGCTGTGGCGGGAGAGTCCGGTGCCGTCCCTCCAGGAGGGCGAGTCCCTGGCCACCATGGCCTCCCTGGTCCATGTCGACCACCAGGGGGCGTCCGTCGCCGGCGCGCTGATCGAGCAGTCGGGCCTCACCCCGACGGAGTGGCTGCGCCGCTACCTCCAGGCGTACTTCACCCCTCTCCTCCACAGCTTCTACGCCTACGACCTGGTGTTCATGCCGCACGGGGAGAACGTCATCCTCGTGCTGAAGGACGGGGTCGTGCAGCGCGCGATCTACAAGGACATCGCCGAGGAGATCGCGGTCATGGACCCGGACGCGGTGCTGCCGCCGACGGTGGAGCGGCTGCGCGTGGAGGTTCCGGACGACAAGAAGCTCCTGTCGATCTTCACGGACGTCTTCGACTGCTTCTTCCGCTTCCTCGCGGCGAACCTCGCCACCGAGGGCATCCTGGAGGAGGACGACTTCTGGCGCACGGTCGCGGACGTCACCCGCGCCTACCAGGAGTCGAAGCCCGAACTCGCCGACAGGTTCAAGCAGTACGACATGTTCGCCCCCGAGTTCGCCCTCTCCTGCCTCAACCGCCTCCAACTCCGCAACAACGAACAGATGGTGGACCTGTCCGACCCGTCGGGCGCCCTCCAGCTGGTGGGCAACCTGAGGAACCCCATAGCGGACCTCTGACCACCCCAAGCAGACGTGCACCCCCGGAGTACGGTCCTCCGGGGGTGCCCGTCGTCGTCAGGGACGCGGGGAACTGCGCATCTTTCAGGGGCGCGGGGAACTGCGCGACCAGCCCCC
>NZ_WWIC01000336.1:0-499 GCF_009872555.1 Streptomyces sp. SID5643 | reverse complement strand
CATGACGCGGGGGAGTTCGACGCGGGGTTCTTCGGTATTTCGCCGCGTGAGGCGTTGGCGATGGATCCGCAGCAGCGGTTGTTGCTGGAGACGTCGTGGGAGGCGTTGGAGCGGGCGGGTATCGACCCGCACTCGCTGCGCGGCTCACGGACCGGCGTCTACGCCGGAGTGATGTACCACGACTACGGCAGCACCGTGGCGGGCTCCGCCGCCCCCGACGACGAGACGGTGGGCTTCCTCGGCACCGGGACGTCCGGCAGCGTGGCTTCGGGTCGTATCTCGTATGTGCTGGGTCTGGAGGGGCCGGCGGTGACGGTGGACACGGCGTGTTCGTCGTCGTTGGTGGCGTTGCATCTGGCGGTGCGGGCGCTGCGCAGTGGCGAGTGCGACCTCGCCCTCGCGGCTGGGGTGACCGTGATGGCGGAGCCGGGTGTGTTCGTGGAGTTCTCGCGGCAGCGTGGGTTGGCGTCGGACGGGCGGTGCAAGGCGTTCTCCGCCT
>NZ_WWIC01000335.1:0-209 GCF_009872555.1 Streptomyces sp. SID5643 | reverse complement strand
GGGTTCCGTCGGGACGACCGCGGTGACCGCCCCGCCTTCCGGCGTGACGACCGGGACGACCGTGGCGGTTTCCGGCGTGACGACAACCGTGGCGGTGGGTACGGCCGGCGTGACGACCGTGACCGTGGACCGCGCAGGGACGACCGCGACCGTGGTGGGTTCCGTCGGGACGACCGCGGTGACCGCCCCGCCTTCCGGCGTGACGACCG
>NZ_WWIC01000334.1:0-202 GCF_009872555.1 Streptomyces sp. SID5643 | reverse complement strand
CGTGGACGCGCAAGGCCGTGGGCGGGCGGACGACATCGATCCCGCAGATCAGTGGGTGCTCAACCCGGACACCGGTGAATACGAACTGCGACTGGGTCCTTCCGCACCGCAGTCGGGCGTCCCCTCGCCCCGCAAGCCACGGTCCTCCGAGGCGGCCCCGCCGGCCCGGAGCCGCACGGAGGCGCCCGGCCGGTCACGGCCC
>NZ_WWIC01000333.1:0-362 GCF_009872555.1 Streptomyces sp. SID5643 | reverse complement strand
CGCCTGCGCCGGGCCCGGGTGCGGCTGCACGGCCCGGCGACGGCGACGGCTCCGGCCCTGCGCGGCCTGCGCCGGGCGGGCGTGACCGACGTGACGGCTGCGGCCGTCCCGCGCACATCGGCGCCCCTGGTTCCGGTCTGCGATCCCGCGATGTACGCGGATCCCGCCCTGCTGTCCGGCAGCAGCGGCTCGGCAGGCGGTACCCGCGCCCTGATCCCCGCCGGCGACCCGGCGGTGCGCACTCCTTCGACTCCCGCCGGCGACCCGGCGGTGCACCACCCCCTGACTCCCGCCGGCGACCCGGCGGTGGAGGGAACGGGTACCCGAACTCCCGCCGGCGGCCCGGCGGTGAACGGACCCGG
>NZ_WWIC01000036.1:0-28623 GCF_009872555.1 Streptomyces sp. SID5643 | reverse complement strand
GAGGCGGCGTTCGTCACCGAACTGGTCGTCAGTGAACTGGTCACCAACGCCATCAGGTACGGGGCCCCGCCCATGCAGCTCCGGCTGATCCGCGACCGCACGCTCATCTGCGAGGTCTCCGACGGCAGCTCCACCTCACCGCACCTGCGAAGGGCCCACGCCTTCGACGAGGGCGGCCGCGGACTGCTGCTGGTCGCCCAGCTCACCCATCGCTGGGGAAGCCGGCAGACCGGGCGTGGCAAGACCATCTGGGCCGAGCAGCTGCTTGCGCAGGACTGACCTGGTCCGAAGCCGTGCCGGTGAACAGGGTGGCGACACCCTGCACCCGCAGCGCGTGCTCGACGCCTCCGGGGCCGCGAGACCGTGACTTCCAGGGGTTGCACTTGACACGGCCACCTTATCGGTAACAGTGTATCCATTATGAGCACCTGGTCTGAGCCGCAGCCCGATTCCCGGTTCGTCGCGGTGGATGGAATGCGGATCCACTACAAACGCGCCGGGCGCGGCCGTGCACTGGTCCTGCTGCACGGCAGCGCTTCGTCGCTTCAGCACTTCGACCGTGCGGCGGCCCTGCTGTCGGAATCGTTCGACGTCATCCGCCCCGACCTGCCGGGGTTCGGCCTGACCGGCCCTCGCACGGACCGCGACTACCGCATCCCGACCTACACGGCGGCGGTGGCGGCCTTCCTGGAGGCGCTGGAGGTGCCTCGCTACGCGGTGGCCGGCAACTCACTGGGCGGCAACATCGCCTGGAACCTCGCCCTGGACCATCCGGAGCGGCTGACCGGCCTGGTGCTGGTCAACGCCACCGGCTACCCGGAGAAGCAGATCCCAGCGGGCATGCGCCTGACCCGCAACCCGCTGCTACGGCCCGTGTTGCGGCGCGTGATGCCGCGCCGCGCCATCGAGCGCAACCTGCGTTCGAGCGTCGGCCCGCATTCGACGATCGTGGACGATGCCATGGTGGACCGGGCCCACCAGCTCATGAACCGGCCCGGGAACCGCTCGGCCTTCGTCGACTTCTGCAACACCGACCAGCCCGACCGCAGCGCGCAGATTCCCCGCATCACGGCGCCCACGCTCGTCCTGCGCAGCGCGGGCATCGACGGCCAGCACTTCAGCCGCGACCTCCCCGGCGCCGGGGAGATGGTGCACCCCCATGGCGGTCACCTGCTGCCCGAAGAGGAACCGCAGTGGGTCGCGGACGCGATCGTGATGTTCCTCCGCTCCTCCACCGACACCCCCGCGCACTGAGGCCGAGGAGGCCCGTTCCATGAAGTACTTCGTCGCGTCAGGCGAGGACCTACGGCTCACCGCCGACTCGCGACAGGCCCTGCGCGGCAGTTTCATCGAGCTGTCCGACGGCGTCACGCACTACGAACTGACCGGCCCCGAGGACGGGGAGGTGGTCGTGATGGCGGGCGGACTGACCATCCCGCTGTTCTACTGGGACGGTCTCGTCGCCGAGCTGCACGCCCGCGGGCTGCGGACGCTGACCTGCAGCGCGTACGGCCGGGGCTACTCGGACCGAGTGCGGGCGCGGTACGACGAGAGTCTGTTCGCGCGGCAGCTGTCCGAACTCACGGACCGGCTCGGCCTGACCGTGCGGCCACTGCACCTCGTCGGTACCTCCATGGGCGCGTTGGTCGCCATGACCTACGCCGCCCAGCACCGATCGTCGGTGTCCACCCTCACCATCGTCGGCCCCGCCGGCCTCGCGAAGCCGCAACTGACCTCCCCGCACCGGCTGCTGCGCAGCGACCTGCTCGCCGGTCTCGTCGCCCGGCGCCGCGGACGTCGGATACTCCGCGGTCACCTCGGGCACAACGTCCGCGACCCCGAACTCGGCGCGGCACTCACGGAGATGGTGCTCGACTCCTTCCGCTTCGAGGGTTCGCTGTACGCGGTCTTCGACACGTTGCAGCACCTGCCCGTCTCCGGCCGTGACGATCTCTTCCGCCAGACCGGGACGCTGGGCATCCCCACGCTGCTCCTCTGGGGCGACGAGGACAACGTCACACCACTGGTCCACTTCGACACGGCACGGGCCTTGCTGAGACCCCGGCACCATCACGTGATCCCGGAATGTGGGCACATGGCCCCGTTCGAACAGCCCCACAACGTCGCCGACCGGATCGCCCCGTTCGTGACCGCACAGAGCGAGAGGCTCGACTCGTGAACGACCGGCAGGTCATCGACGTCCTGGTCATCGGTGCGGGCCCCTCGGGTGCCGCCGCGGCGGTCGACCTCGTGCGCCGGGGACTCGACGTACGGATCGTCGACAGGTCTCCCCAGGCCTTCGACGGCTCCCGCGCCAAGGGCGTCCAGCCCCGCAGCCTCGAAGTCCTCGAAGACCTCGGCGCCCTGCCCGACGTGCTGGCCGGCGGCAGCACCTACCCCAAGCTCGGGATCCATGCCGGCCCCCTGGCCGTGCCGTGGAAGATGTTCCCCCACAGGGAGGCGACTCCGGACGTCCCGTACCCGAACACCTGGCTGATCCCTCAGTTCCGCACGGACCGCGCACTGCACGCCCGGCTCAGCGAGCTCGGCCATGAGATCGAGTTCGGCAGGGAACTGACCGAGCTGACGCAGGACGAGGACACGGTGGTCGCGAAGGTGGCGGGCCCGGACGGCACGGAGGAGATCGTCGCCCGGTACGTAGTGGGCGCCGACGGCGGTTCCAGTACGGTGCGCAAGCAGCTCGGCATCGGTTTCGTCGGCACCACGGACGAGAGCGACCGGATGCTCATCGTCGACGCCTCGGTGACCGGTCTGGCCCGCAACCGGTGGCACATGTGGCCCGGCCGGGGCGGCAGGTTCATCGGCGCCTGCCCGCTCCCGCACAGCGACATGTTCCAGTGGATGATCCGTCTCACTCCGGACGAGGAACCGCCTGCTGAGAAGGACGACATCGTCCAGCGGATCCACCAGCACACCCGCAACCGGGGCATCCGGTTGCACGACATCCACTGGACGTCGGTGTTCCGGCCCAACATCCGCCTGGCGGAGAGTTACGGCCGAGGGCGGGTCTTCCTCGCCGGTGACGCCGCGCACGTCCACACCCCGGCCGGCGCCCAGGGCCTGAACACCGGCGTGCAGGACGGCTACAACCTCGGCTGGAAGCTCGGCCAGGTCCTCGCCGGGGCCGACGCCACGCTGCTCGACACCTACGAGGCCGAGCGGCAGCCGATCGCCGCCGGGGTCCTGGGCCTGTCCACGGACAAGTGGGGCGGCATCGCCAAGCTCGACCCGTCGAGCATGAAGCGGGGCAAGGACGAGCAGCAGCTCGCCCTGACGTACTACGGCGGCCCGCTCGCCCCCGCCGACGGGATGCGCACCGGGACACTGCGTGCGGGCGACCGCGCGCCGGACGCCGAACTGCTCCGCGCCGACGGAGCCGGGACCCGGCTGTTCGACGTCCTCCGCGGGCCGTACTTCACCGCCATCGCCTACGGACCGGGTGCCGCCCGGGACCTCGAACTGCTCGCCTGGCCGACGGCCGGCGCCCAGCTGAAGCGGCTGACGGTCGGGGCGACCGCCGCCGACGGTCTCGGCTTTCTCGACCCGAAGAACACGCTGAAGGGCGCTTACGGCCTGACCGGCGACACCCTGCTGCTGATCCGTCCCGACGGCTATATCGGGCACATCGCCACTCGGGACTTCCTGACCACCACACGATCCGCCGCGCGGGCAATGACGCCATGAGCGGCAAGGAGCTTCCCCATGCTGATGTCAAGCCGCGGCCGTGACAGGCGGGGTGGCTTGGTAGCGCGCTCCGTCACGGATCATCGCCCACAGGACGTTGAGACGGCGGCGCGCGAGCGCCGGCAACGCCTGCTTGTGCCCTTTGCCTTCGGAGCGTTTGCGTGCGTAGTACGTCTTGGAGGCCGGGCAGCTCTTCAGGCTGGAGAGTGCGGACAAGTACATCGCGTTGAGCAGGCCACGGTGGAAGCGGCGCGGTCTGCGGAGGTTGCCGCTGACACGGCCGGAGTCACGCGGGGACGGTGCCGGGCCGGCGAAACCGGCGAGCCGGACGGCGCTGCCGAAGGCGTCCATGTCGCCGCCCGTGGCCGCGATGAACACGGCGCCCATCATCTTGCCCATGCCGGGCAGGCTGAGGATCACCTCGGCGTGCCGGTGCTCGCGAAACCGGGCCTCGATCAGGGCGTCGACCTCCGCGATCTCCTCATCGAGGGCCGTCACTCCCTTCGCGAGCCGCACCACCATCGCGGCGGCCGGCCGCTCGCCGGGCAGCGCGGTGTGCTGGGCCTCGGCGGCCTCCACCGCCGTTCTTGCGAGCGTGGCCGCACCTCGGACCTTGCGGCCTCGCAGCCACATCTCGATCCGTTTCGCTGCGCTGCGGCGGATCGCGGCAGGTGTCTGGCAGCCCGTGAGCAGGATGACCGGGCCCTTGTTGGTCAGGTCCGGCGACCGTTCCAGCGCCGGGAAGATCTCCAGCAGTTGAGCACGGAGCCGGTTGATCTGGCGGGTGCGGTCGGCCACCAGGTCTGCTCGGCGGGTGCGGTCGGCCACCAGGTCTGCTCGGCGGGTGGTCAGGGTGCGCAGGTCGACGGCGACCTCGTCTCCGGGACGCAGCAGGCCCAGGTCCCGGCGCATGCGCGCCTGGTCGGCAATGACGAAGGCGTCCTTGGCGTCCGTCTTGCCCTCGCCCCGGTAGGAGGCCGAGGCGTGGTGCACGGTCAGGCCGGTGATATAGACCATCGCCTGGTCGTGGCTGAGCAGCAGGCCGATCAGCAGGGCAGCACCGCCGCCGTTGAGGTCGACCGCCCACAGCACGTCGCGATCGAGTGCGAGGACGTCGCCGATCAGCTCCGACAGGGCCGACTCGTCGTTCAGGACCCGGCGGGACAGCAGCCGTTCGCCAGCTGCGTCAATCACCACGCAGTGGTGGTGTTCCTTGCCGATGTCCACTCCGGCCCATATCCGGGGCACGGTCACCTCCGCCGGCTCGTCGCGTCCTTACAGCCCGGCAGACGACCTCGCCGACGTTGCCCTACCCAGCGATCGAGTCGCATCTCCCCATTGGCGGTCGAGTCGTCGCGGGGCCCCGGGTGGCCAAGCTCCTTCAGCCATCCAGCGGTCTCCGCATCATCAGCCATGCCCGGAGCCCCTGGGTCCCGCTGATCTTACGAATGATCATTTCGAACCCAACAGAAAGGTAGGGCCGCACCATGTCCCATCAGCGCCGCCCATCTTCCCGTTCGGAGGCCACCGCATGAGCCGCGTCCTGCTGCGCGGGGCGCAGGTCATCACGATGGTGCCGGGCCGTCCCGACGCCGAGCATGCCGACATCCTCGTCGACGGCGACCGTATCGCCGCCGTCGGCGAGGCCATCGACGCATCCGACGCCGAAGTCGTCGACTTCTCCGGCCGCATCGTCATCCCCGGCCTCGTCAACGCCCACTTGCACACCTGGCAGACCGCGTTGCGCTCCGTGGGTGCCGACTGGACTCTGATGGAGTACCTCACCCACCTCCACGGTGCGTGCGCCGGCCACTACACCCCGGCCGACCTGCACATCAGCAATCTGGTCGGCGCACTGAACCAGCTCAACTGCGGTACGACCACCCTCGGCGACTGGTGTCACAACGCCCTCTCGCCCGAACACGCCGACGCCGCCGTCGAGGGCTTGGCCCAGGCCGGGATCCGCGCCGTCTTCCTGCACGGCACGGCCTACCGGTCGCCGGACACCCCCCACCCCCTCACCGAGATCGACCGGCTGCTCGACGGACCCGTCCGCGGCCGTGCCCTCCTCACCCTGGGCATGGCACTGCAGGGGCCGCAGTACTCCTCGCCCGACACCGCGTTGGCCGATTTCCGAGCCGGCGCGGAACGCGGCCTCGTCGTCTCGATGCACCAGAGCGGCGGAGAACCCTCCCCCGGCTGGGAAGCCGTGCGCGCCGCCGGACTGTTCAGCCCTCTGACCAACATCGTGCACGGCATCGACCTGCCCGACGACTGGATCGAGACGCTCGTCGAGGCAGGTGTCACCTTCACCAGCACCCCGGAGAACGAACTGGGCCAAGGACACGGCACACCCATCACCGGGTCACTGCTACGCCTGGACGCGGCGCCCTCCCTGGGCACCGACATCGACACCGCCGTGCCCGGCCATCTCCTCACGGCCGCCCGCATCGCCCTGGCCCACCAGCGCAGCCTGGACCACGCCGAGCACCGACAGACGACAGGCATGCACGCCGGCACCGCTTCGGTCACCGCCAAGCAGGCACTGGCCTGGGCCACGGTGGAAGGGGCGAAGGCCCTGGGTCTCGCCGACCGGGTGGGCCGGATCGAGGTGGGCATGCAGGCCGACCTGGTCGCCGTCGACGCCCGGGCCCTCAACCTGTGGCCGGCACACGACCCGGTCGCCACGGCCCTGCACGCCGACATCGCCAACATCGAAGCCGTGATGGTCGCCGGCACCTGGCGCAAACGCGATCACGCCCTGCTCACGTCGCGACTCGACGAGGCCAAGGACGAGCTGCGCGAGTCCGGAGAGCGGCTCTTGCGCAGCATCGGGCCCGCAGGCAAGCAAGGCTGACACCCGCAGCAGCCTTCGAGCAGGAACCGCGCCGACGGGCGCGGCATTCCGTGCTCCTCGGCGTGACGGTCCCCGCCCCGGCCCTCGGATCCACGCGCCGCACCCACACAGCAAGGTGACGTGAACAGCACCCTGACGCCGACGGCACGCACAGCCCGTGATGCTCTGCGCCAGGAACAGATCGTCCATGCACAGGGTCAAAAGGAGCGTGAGGCGTGTACGGCGCTCCCCGTACACGCCTCACCGGTGTGCGACGTGTGCCCGGTGTTCGGCCAGCACATCCAGTCCGAAGTCGGACGTGAGGTCACGCCACACCGAGTGGGCGTGGTTCGCGTGGCGTTGGGTGTTGTCGTACTCGATCAGGATGCGGGCGTCCTGCACCCGGTAATAGTGCGGTTCCCCGACCTCCGTGCTGCCTGCCCAGGCGAAGTGGACCCTGTCGAGGACGGTGTCAGAGGCGTAATGGGTGTCGTAGGCGCCTGCGAGGAACTCGGGTGCCCGTCCGGTATAGAGGGCTACGAGACGGCGCAGCAGGTGCCGCTGCCTCTCGTCGAGGTCGCGGCCGCTGATGCCCTGCGGGGGAACCGTGATGGCCACTCGCGCGTGGTCGCTCTCGGTGTACCCGCTGCCCGCTTCCGCCCGGCGGTCGATGTCGTCGACGATCCGGTCCAGGTCGGCATCTTCGAACTGTCCCCGCCACAGGTCCTGCATGTGCATCATCGTGTCGCCGTGTCGGACCCGTGGCCGGTTGCCGGAGACGATGTCGGACACGGCGGAGGGGTGGAGCAGAGCTTGCCGGAACTGGTCCGCGTCGAGACGGCGGGCCAGTTGACGTGCGGTGTCCTCGGGACCCTGAAGTGGGCGCAGGGTGCCTCCGAGCAGTTCGGTAGTGGCAGGGTCGGCGCCGATGAAGCAGGGCGTTGTGGAGACGAGCCGACCGGCGACGACGAGGTTGTTCAGGGAGATGTGGTGGCCGCCCAGTCGCCATGCCCAGACACGGTCACCGGGGCGGCCGAAGATCCGGAGCCAGTACAGACCGGGATCACGCCCGCGTTGCCGGCCCCAGTCGACGGTCCATCCTTCCACCTGGTCCAGTACGTTCTCGAGGCCCATCACGGTGGCGACCGTGGCGTAGCCCGCGGTGGACAGTCCGGTGGCCACCAGTTGCATGGCGAGGCTCTGTTGGCTGGGGCCCTGGTCCCGGATGGCGAGCCCGCCGTGATCCGTGGGGGTGTAGAACCAGCGCAGGCGCTCGGCCTCCGCATCCGGGTGGAGCGGAGAATCATAGGCGGCGAGCGACAGTTGTTCCTCGGTCAGACTGCCCAGCCAGGCAGCAGCGGCCTCGGCCATGGCGGCCGCCGCCTTCTCCCACCCGGCTGCCCGGACGTCGGATCCCGGCCCTGCTTCATCACCGGGCACGGGTGGACTCCGGGTCCTCGGAGATGTCCAGCATGACCTTGATGGCGTTGCCCCGGCGCTCGGCGTAGGTGTCGAAGGCCTCGGAGATGTCGCTCAAGCCGAAGTGGTGGGTGACCAGTTCCGCGGTACGGAGTCGGCCGCGGGCCGCGAGGGCCACGGCACGGGCCAGCGAGCCGGTGCCCTCCCCGCGGACCGTCTGGATCGAGATACCGTTCATCACGGCGTGGTTCAGGTCGGCCTGCACGGGCTGCTCGAAGAACCCGACCAGGACGACCTTCCCTGACCGTTTGGCCATGCGCAGCGCGTCGTCCACCGCACTCGGGGCGCCCGAGCATTCCAGGACGATGTCGACGCCGGTCCCGTCGGTCGCGTCCCGGACGGCGGCAACGGCGTCCTCGGCCCGGGAGTTGACGACCAAGTCCGCGCCGAAGGACGTGCCGATGGCCAGCCTCGCTTCCCGGGTGCCGACCAGGGCGACGGTCCTGGCCCCGAGTTCACGAGCCACCTGCGCCGCGAGCAGACCTATCGGCCCGGGACCGACCACGGCGACGGTAGACCCCACGAGAAGGGTGTCCAGCACGTCGAATGCGTGCATCACGGTACCCACGGTGCTCAGGACCACCGCCGCGTCGAAGCCGACGGTGTCCGGCAGCCGGTGAAGGGTAGCCACGTGATTGAGCGCGTACTGGGCGAAGCCACCGTTGACGGTCATCCCCTGCGCTCGATGTCCAGTGTGTCGCAGGCCGTAGTTGAGGCAGTCCGTGTAGGACCCGGCCAGGCAGTTGGCGCAGCGCATGCACCCGCGGTGGGCCTCCGTCACGACCCGGTCGCCGACGCGGAGTTCGTTCACGGCGCCGCCCACCGCGGCCACGACGCCCGCGTATTCGTGGCCCGGGACGAACTCGCCGGCAGCGGGGCCGCCGTCCTTGAAGAAGTGCCGGCTTCGGATCTTGAGGTCCGTTCCGCACAGGGACGCCCTGCGGACCTGCACCAGGACATCTTCCGGCCCCACCTGCGGCACGGGCAGCGTCGTGACGGCGAGGGTGCCGGGTTCACCCAGCACCGCGGCCTGCATGGTTTTCGGCAAGGACATAGGGGCCTCCAGTCACGGCCATGAGCATGCGTCGGAAATCGGTAAATCGAAACAGCCCTTTTCTCCACACCATCGTGCCCGTCGACAACACCGGTTTCCCATACCCGACGTATAGGCATCCCTTATGCACATCGCGAGTAATTCCTATTGGAGGCTCACCGCAGACGCATGGCAGAGTCGCCCTGAAACGGCGGACATCGCCGCCGGCCGTACGGCCGGAGAACGGGGCCCCGCCCGAGGAGTGAAGCTGTGGATCTGGGAATCTCAGGCAAGACCGCACTGGTGCTGGGCGGAGGTGGGGGGCTCGGCGGCGCCATTGCGCAGGCCCTCGCCGCGGAGGGCGCCGGTGTTGCCGTGGCGGACATCAGTCCGCAGGCTGCCGAGCGCACCGTCGAAGCGGTGGCCGCGGCAGGCGGAAAGGCCGTGTCCCTGGAATGGGACCTGGGCGATCTGGACGCGATCGACCGGCACATCACGACGGTCGAGAGGGATCTCGGCCCTGTGGACATCCTGGTCAACAACACGGGAGGACCGCCGCCCTCGCCGGTGGGCGGGCAGGATGCGGAGATCTGGTCGCAGCACTTCCGGTCCATGGTGCTGTCGGTGATCGCGATCACCGACCGGGTCGTGCCCCTGATGAGGAGCCGCGGCTGGGGCAGGATCATCACCAGCGCCAGTTCCGGCGTGATCGCCCCCATACCCAATCTCGGGCTGTCGAACGCCCTGCGTGGCAGCCTGCTCGGCTGGTCCAAGACGCTGGCCCGGGAAGTGGCGGCCGACGGCGTCACCTGCAATGTGGTCGTTCCCGGCCGGATCGGCACCCAGCGGACGAAGGTCCTGGACCAGGCCAAGGCCGAGCGCGAGTGGAGGTCCGTCGAGGAGATCTCCGCTGAGAGTGTCGCTTCGATCCCCGTGGGCCGCTACGGTGAACCGCGCGAATACGCCGCTGCCGTCGCTTTTCTCGCAAGCAGTCAGGCCTCTTACATCACGGGCTCGGTCATTCGTGTCGACGGCGGTCTCATCGCGAGCCTCTGAAAGCAGGAATAAGAATTCAAGGAGGCGGAAATGGCAGCGCTGTCCTGCGACACCACCGGCGTCTACGCCATCGCACCGACACCCTTCGCCGAATCGGGTGCGGTCGACTTCGATTCACTCAGCCGGCTGATCGATTTCTACGGATCCGCCGGTGTCACCGGATTGACCCTGCTGGGCCAGATGGGTGAAGCCCCCAAGCTCTCCCACGACGAGAGCGTGCGCATCGTCCAGTACGTCATCAAGCGCACCAACCTGCCCATCGTCGTGGGCGTCTCCGCACCCGGCTACGCCGCCATGCGGGCCCTGACGGCCGACGTCATGTCAGCCGGAGCCGACGGTGTCATGATCGCTCCGCCGAACACACTGCGGACCGATGACCAGATCGTGAGCTACTACGAGGGAGCGTCGGCCGCCATCGGCGGGGATGTGCCGTTCGTGATCCAGGATTACCCGCTTTCCTTCTCGGTCGTCATGTCCCCCACCGTCATCGCCCGCATCGCCGGCGTCGCGCCCGGATGCGTGATGCTGAAACACGAGGACTGGCCCGGCCTGGAAAAGATCAGTGCGCTCCGGCAGTTGCAGGCCGACGGAGCGATGCCCCGGCTGTCGATCCTGTGCGGAAACGGCGGCCTCTTCCTGGACTTCGAGACGGAGCGCGGAGCCGACGGTGCCATGACGGGCTACTGCGTGCCCGAACTCCTCGTCGACGTGGTACGCCACACCACCGCCGGCGACCGTGACGCCGCCCATGACATCTTCGACGCCCACCTCCCACTGCTGCGCTACGAACAGCAACCGGGCGTCGGCCTGGCGGTGCGCAAGTATGTGATGAAGCGTCGCGGCATCCTGGCATCCGACAACCAGCGCAAGCCCGGAGCAGCACTGTCTGCGCGTGCCCGCAGCGAGGTCGACTACCTGCTCACCCGGCTGGCCCGCAAAGACAGCAGGCTTGTGGTGACGGCGTGACTCGCGATGATTCCCCGTTCCGGGGTGCGCCGCCCGGTGCCTGCTCACCGCCTGCGCGACGTGCGACGCCCACTCCAGTAGTTTGATCGAATGCAGCTACGTCAGCTGGAGTACTTCCTCGCCGTGTGGGAGGCGGGCTCCTTCAGCGGAGCGGCCGCGCGGCTCTATGTCACGCAACCCTCACTGTCCCAGCAGATCGGGGCCCTGGAGAAGGAGCTGGGCGCGGCCCTGCTGGAGCGGGGCAGACAAGGGGTGACGCTGACCCCGGCCGGCCGGGTCTTCCTGCCGCGGGCGCAGCAGGTCCTCCGCGTCGTTCAGAACGCGCGGGACTCCGTACGCGAGGTGGTCGAGGGCCGCAAAGGCGACGTTCACGTCCTGACGGTACGATCCGTCGCCTCGGGCATCCTGCCGGCCTCCGCGGCCCGCTGGCACTCGACGTACCCCGCGACCGTGCTGCGGCTGCACGACTACTCGCACCGCCGGGACCTCGAAGAAGCCATGCGCAGCGGAGAGGGCGACATTGCGGTGGGTCCACGACCCCACCCGTGGGAAGGGCCGGTCCATTCCCTCGGGTACGAGGAGATGGTGGTGATCGGTTCCGCCGAGTACCCCGCGGACGCGTCCGCGAGCCCGGCCGAACTGGCCGCCGCCGACTGGGTGCTCTACGAGCCGGAACAAGGCATGAGCGAAGTGATGGACCGACTGGCGGGCCACTTCGGGTTCACTCCGCGCGCCGTGGCACGCACCGGCCAGGTGTCGGCGGCGCTCCTGTTCGCCGTCGAGGGGATCGGTGTGACGGTGGCACCGGAGAACGCGGTGCCTCTGCGCTGGTCGCGCCATGCACGGCGGATCGGGGCCGGGTACTTCCGGGAGCTGGTGGTTTTCAGCAGAAAAGTCCCTTCCCAGCTGGCAGAACGCTATCGGGACATGCTCACCTCTGTGGAACTGCCTCTGACCGTGGAGCGGGATCTGCCCGAAGGGGCAATCCGTTTGCAGAACTCGCCAGGGTGATCGCGCCGCTCTGTCAGGCCTCGTCGCGCAGGTGGGCAAGCCCGCTGAGAAGAAGCTCGAGACCGAAGGAGAACTCTTCCTCGATCGGAACGGGCAACACCCCGGCAACGGTGACGGTGGCCGGGAACAGCTGCGGGTCCACGCTCTGAAAGACGGCCGCCGGCGGGGCGTCGTCGGACTGTGCTGCGCCGCCATGCCCGCTGACCTGTACGGCGAACCCGAGGACGAAGCGGGCCAGGGTCGCAAACGCGTACGCCGCGACTCGCGGCGGAAAGCCACAGTCGAGCAACACCGCGACACAGCGCTCCCGCAGTGCCATGGCGTTGGGTCCCAGGGGAATCTGCTCGACCAGCAGGCGCGCCGCGTTCCGGTGCCGGGCCAAGGCGTCGAACATGGTGTGCGCGACCGTCCGCAGCGCCCGCTCCCAGCCCAGTGCGGCGAGTTCGTCGCCGTTCAGCTCGACGCTGCCGAACATGCGGTCCACGACATGGGCGACCAGCGCTGCCCGGTTGTCGAAGTGCCGGTACAGCGTCGCCGTGCCCGAGCCCAGACGTTGGGCCAGCGTCCGCATCGAGAGAGCGTCCGAGCCCTCCTCGTCCACGATCTGAAGTGCTGTGGCGACGATGCGCTCCAACGGCACCGGCGGCCGCCCCGGGGAACGCCGAGCCGCTGCCGCGTCCGCTCGCGCAGGCACAGAGTCCACCACGGAACGTCCCACCTCCTTGGCCAGCACCATAACAGTAACGCCGTAGCCGATATAGAGGCCGCTGAGCGGACGAGACGCCTGATCAGTTTCCCGGCACGCGGCGGCGAAGGGGCACTGCTCGGGCAACTGTCGTCTCCGATGCCGTGGACAGGCCGATGGCGTTCGGGCGCCCTTCGCGGCCCGCCAGGCAGCAGCCCTGCGCAGCCACCACCGACGGCGCTTCGGCGAAACCCCTCGGCACGCCGGCCGAATTACCGCCTGCACGGGCCTTGACACCTTCTCGCCGAGCGGCAAAGAATTCCCGCTGCAAACACACGGATGAAACGATTCAAAGTCGGGCGTCGCCGCATCCCCTCTCCTTCCCGGTCTCCAGGACGCCCTCCAATCCCCCCAACACCGCACACCGACAGTAGGAGCCCACATGCCCTCTGTAACGCGCCGGTCCATCCTGTGCTCCGCCATAGCCGTGGCGCTCACGCCCACCCTCGGCTCGGCGCTTGTGCCGGGTCTGGCTCCCGTGGCGTCGGCCGCCGTCTCCTGGACCGCGAAGTGGATCTGGGCTCCGTCCAGCTCGACGAACCAGTGGGTGGCGTTCCGCAGATCGTTCACCCTGGGTTCCGCGCCGTCCAAGGCGGTGACGCAGATCGCGGCGGACTCCAAGTACTGGCTGTGGGTCAACGGCACGCTCGTCGTCTTCGACGGACAGCTCAAGCGCGGCCCCGACCGCACCGGCACGTACTACGACGAGATCGACCTCGCCCCGTACCTCACGAGCGGTCGCAACACGGTGGCACTGCTGGTGTGGCACTTCGGCAAGCAGGGCTTCTCCCACAGCAGCAGCGGCAAGGGCGGTCTGCTCCTCCAGTCCGACATCACCACCGGTTCCACCACCACCCGGCTCGTCAGCGACACCAGTTGGAAGCACATCGTCCATCCGGGCTACTCCAACAACACCAGCGGCACCCAGGTCAACTTCCGTCTGCCCGAGTCGAACGTCTACTACGACGCCCGCAACGCCACCGCCATGACCGCCTGGGAGTCAGCCGGTTTCGACGACAGCGCGTGGGGTGCCCCCACCGACTTCGGAGCCGCCGGTGCCGCGCCCTGGAACGGCCTCGTCCGTCGGCCGGTCCCCCAGTTCCGGTATTCGGGCCTGAAGTCCTACGGCAACGCCTCTTCGCTGCCGTCCACGGGACAGGGCGCCACTGCCATCACGGCAACCTTGCCGTCGAACCTCCAGGTCACGCCCTACTTGAAGGTGGACGCTCCGGCCGGCGCGGTGATCGGCATGCAGACCGACCACTACGCCGACGGCGACGGCCTGACCGGCCTCACGCCCGGGGCGGAGAACAACATCCGCGCGACCTACGTCTGCAAGGGCGGGGTCCAGGAGTTCGAGGCGCTGGCCTGGATGAGCGGCACGGCGGTGAAGTACACGATCCCCACCGGTGTCACCATCCTGGATCTGAAGTACCGGGAGTCAGGCTACGACACCGACTTCACCGGATCGTTCAGCAGCAACGAGGCGTTCTTCGACACCCTGTGGGGCAAGGCGGCGCGCACGATGTACGTCAACATGCGCGACACCTACATGGACTGCCCCACCCGCGAGCGCGCCCAGTGGTGGGGCGATGTGGTCAACCAGCTCAAAGAAGGCTTCTACACCTTCGACACCCGCTCCCACGCCCTCGGCGCCAAGGCCATCGCCGAGCTGACCGCCTGGCAGAAGCCCAGCGGCGTACTCTACTCGCCGATGCCGTCCACCATCTGGACCGCCGAACTGCCCGTCCAGATGCTCGCCTCGGTGTGGGCCTTCGGCACGTACCACCTCTACACGGGCAACTCCGATGCGGTCGCCGGCACCTACCCGGCGGTGAAGGCGTACCTGAACCTGTGGAGCCTGGACTCGGCCGGGCTGGTCAACCACCGGGCCGGGGACTGGGACTGGGAGGACTGGGGCACCAACATCGACGCCCGCCTCCTGGACAACTGCTGGTACTACCTGGCCCTGGGCACGGCCATCACCCTCGCCGGTCTCAGCGGCAACAGTGGCGACGTCGCCTCCTGGCAGGCCAAGCGCGACAGCATCAAGGCCAACTTCGACCGCGTTCTGTGGGACACGTCCAAGAACGAGTACCGCTCACCCGGCTACACCAAGGACACCGACGACCGCGGCAATGGTCTCGCCGTCGTCGCCGGCCTCGCGCCCGCCTCCCGACACGCAGCGATCACCGAGGTGCTGCGCACCCACCTCAACGCCAGCCCCTACATGGAGTTCTACGTCCTGGAAGCGCTCTACCTCATGGGGGCGGCCACTGTCGCCGAGGAGCGGATGCGCAACCGCTACGCCGCCCAGGTCGCCGACCCCACCTGCTACACCCTGTGGGAGATATGGGACAAGTCGGGTGGCACCGACAACCACGCCTGGAACGGTGGCCCCCTGTACGCACTGTCCGCCTACGCCGCCGGCGTCCGTCCCACCAAGCCCGGCTGGACCACCTACGAGGTCATCCCGCAGACCGGCACCCTCACGAAGATCAACACGGTCACGCCGACCGTCAAGGGCGACATCCGCTTCGGCATCACGCGCGACGGCGACCAGGTCACCCTGACCCTCACCTCCCCGAGTGGGACGACCGCGCGGGTGGGTGTTCCGACCTACCGCGGCTCATCCCCGGTCATCAAGGCCAACGGAACCACCGTCTTCACGGGGGGCGCCGCCGCCGGCAGCGTCTCAGGCCTCAGCTACGCGAGCAAAGACTCCTCGTACGTCTACTTCACCCTCCAGCCGGGCAGCTGGACGTTCACGGTCACCGGCGCCGGCCGCCTGGACAACCTCGCCCTCGGCCGGCCCGTCACCAGCAACAGCAGCCTGGAGAACGGCGACTGGGGCAAGAACCGGCTCACCGACGGCAAGCTCACCAGCGTGACCGGCGCCAAGGGCTACACCAGCACCGACTTCCCCTCCCCCGACGTCAGCGCGAGCCCTGTCTGGGTGGAGATCGACCTCGGTGCCGACACCGACCTCGACGCCGTACGACTCTTTCCCCGCACCGACACCCCGGCGGTCGGCGGCGGCACCGCGGGCTTCCCCGTCGACTTCGCCATCCAGACCCGCCCCGATGGGTCGAGCACCTACACCACCGTCCGCACGGTCACCGCCGAGCCCAACCCGGGCGGACTCGTGCAGACATACGGGTTCAGAACCACGACCGCCCGTTACGTCCGTCTGCACGCCACCAAGCTCGGTGCCCCTCCCGTCGACGAGACCACCAAGTACCGCCTCCAGCTCGCCGAACTCACCGTACCCACCGCCGCGACCGCCGTCACCGCCAACTACACGCTGGAGAACGGCGACTGGGGCAAGACACGCGTCCTCGACGGCAAGCTCACCGGCGTGACCGGCAGCAAGGGCTTCACCAGCATCGACTTCCCCTCCGCCGACGTCAGCGCCACCCCCGTGTGGATCGAGATCGACCTCGGCGCCGAGCGGGCCATCGGCTCCGTCACTCTCCACCCCCGCACGGACGCCGGCGCAGCGGGCGGCGGCACAGCGGGCTTCCCCGTCGACTTCACGATCCAGACCCGCCCCGCCGGGTCGAACACCTACACCACCGCCCGCACCATCACCGCCGAACCCAACCCGGGCGGAGCCGCTCAGACGTACACCCTCACGTCCGCCACCGGCCGCTATCTACGCCTGAAGGTCTCCAAGCTCGGCAAGCCCGCCTCGGACGAGACCAACAGGTACCGTCTCCAGCTCGCCGAGATCCGCATCAAGTAGCAGTCCATCCCGAAACGGGCGGGCGGTGAGGTCGTTCACCACGACCTGACCGCCGCGCCCGGAGAGAGCGACGACACGGCTCGGCGGTGACAAGCGGCGGTCTCCGCCGCCCACCACCCCGCAGAAGCCGCTGGCCTCCACTCGATATCCGGCAGTCCGTGCAGAGCGTCTAGAGGACGAGCGGACGCGTTTCCCCCGGGGTGCGGCCGAAACGGCTCCGGAAGACACGGGTGAAGTGGGCCTGGCTGGCGAAGCCCCAGCAGTGGGCGACTTCGGCGATCGTCAGATGGCGGGAGCCAGGATCGGCGAGCACCTGCCGGGCCTTGCCGAGCCGCTGTTCGAGAATGTAGCGGGAGGGGCTCACCCCGGTCGGCTGGAAGATACGGCTCAGGTGCCGCGCGGACACTCCGACCGCCTCGGCGACCCTTCCCGAGCTCAGCCCGGGGTCGGCAAGGTGCCGGGCTATGTAGTCCTTGGCCACCGCAAGCTGGGAGAGCGCAGCGGGCGGCGCGCAACCGCCGAGAGCCGGTGCGGCCAGCGTACGGACGAGGTCCAGTACGGTCGCCTGGGTGCTGACCGAGTCCTCGCCCCCCTCCCCCGTCACCCAGTCGGCCAGGAGCGCCTCCAGCGCGGAAGTCTGCGCACCACCGGCCGCCGACGCCCTGCCGAGCAGTATCGGGGCGGACACCTCGCCGGAGGCACATTGCGCGGCGAACACCCCACGGGGGATGTCCACCAGAAGTTGCCGCATGGGAGAGGGGAAACCGAACAGATAGGGCCGACGCGTGTCGTAGAGGATCACGTCGCCCGTCTGCAGGGTGACGCAGCCGCCCTCGTGGAAGAACACCCCGCAGCCCGCTGTCAGCAGCGTGACGAAGATCGAGTCCTTCGGCAGGGTCCGACAGGTCTGCGGGGTCCGTTCGATGACGTGCTCGTTGCCGGCGATCTCTGCCAGCCGCAGGTCGCCCAGCTCGACGTTCGTCTCCGTGGCCAGCAGGCCCTCCTGCGCGTACGACGAGCAGGTCAAGCCCACCAGAGCCTGTCGGTTGTGTTCCTCCCAGAAGTCGATGCGGTCCTCCGGATCGACCGACTGCGTGGACACGCAGGAGACGATAGGCAGGTTCACCTGAATCTCCTTTCCGGCCCGCGCATCCCTGACGTCTGTGAGGCAGGACCGCTCTGCCGTGACGCCAGGGGGCCGATGCGGTCGCTGGGCCGGGTATCGTGCGCTGACGTGCGGAGCCGCCGGAGGTGCCTGGTGGTGTTTCCCATCGAGGGTACCCCCGGTGCACTGCCGCGTCACCGGTCGCGCCCCGAGGCCAGGCCCGGCGTCCGCACTGGCCGGGTCGTGCATGGGCAGCCGGGTGAGAACGGCCGCCGTCCGGCGGGCCGAACGGTTCGGACCGCCGGGGAGCCGTCATCGAGCGGAGATTTTCCGACGGTTGGGAAACGCCCTCGCCCGGGAGGACCGCCCCCGTTGCCGCACGGGGCGGCCGGGGGGGAGCGGGGGGTCGGCCTCAGCACCACTTCAGCCTCTCTTCTCGCGATCCGAGGTCCCCTTCACCGCAGTTCCGGCTGACGCCGCGCACGGAACGAGGTGGTCGAGGCGGTCACGGTGTGCGGCGGGGTCGACCAGGATCTTGACCTGGTTTCCCGGACCGTCCAGCAGCGCCTCGAAGCCGTGGGGGACCAAGGCGTCGAGAGCGATGGTCGAGGTGACGACCGGTGTCAGGTCCAGCCCTCGCTCCGCGACGAGCCGGATGAGTTCCGGATAGGTGTCCCGGTAGCCGACGCTGGCGACGATCGACTGCTCGTTGTTGACCAGTGCGAAGGCGTCCAGGGACACCTCCCCGGCCAGGCCGACGAGGACGACCCGGCCACCGCGCCGGGTCGCGGCCAGGCAGGTGCGCAGGGCGCTCTCGGATCCGACCACCTCGAACGCGACATCGACGCCCTCACCGCCGGTCAGCTCGCTGATCCGCTCCCCCGCGCCTTCCTCCAGGCCCGCGTCGATCAGATCGGTGGCGCCGAGCCCGGCCGCACACCGCAGGCGAGCGGGGGAAACGTCGACGGCGACAATGCGCCGCACATCGCGTTCTGCCGCGAGCCGGACGGTGAGCAGGCCGACCGGCCCGAGGCCGACCACCGTCACGGTCTCCGGGGTGGTTCCGGCACGCCGAAGCGCGTGCAGGGCGACCGAGGCCGGTTCGAAGAGCGCGGCCTGCTCCAGTGACACGGTCTCGGGGAGGCGGTGCGCCATGTAGGCGGGGACGGCGGCGTACTCGGCCATGCCGCCGTTCCCCATCAGCCCGGCGAACCCGAAGTGCCGGCAGATGTTGTACTCGCCTGCGCGGCACCGTGAGCAGGTCCCGCACCGGTAGTTCGGTTCGACCGCCACCCGGTCACCGATCGTCAGGCCGTGCACCGACGGTCCAAGGGCCGCCACCGTCCCGCAGAACTCGTGGCCGAGGATGAGCGGGGCTGTGGTCCCGGAGCCGGGATGCGGCTCCGCGACGGGGATGGCGTGCGGCCCGTCGGCGTATTCGTGCAGGTCGCTGCCGCAGATACCGCAGTAGGCGACCTCGATGAGCACCTCGCCGCGCCGAGGTTTGGGAATGTCCACCTGGGCTATGCGGACATCCCTGGCTGCGTACCAGACAGCGGCCTGCATACGCTGCGTGCCTTCCCTCATTCGGCCGCTCCCGCCGCCACTGAGCCCGAACCGACCGCGACCGCGGCCCGCTCGGCCCGCCGGCGCAGCACCCGCGGCGCGGTCTCCCGCAGGCCGAGGGAGAGCAGGACGACGGCGACGGCGCCGCCGGCGGACATGAACATGGCCGTTTGCAGGCCCCAGACGTCCGACGCTCGCCCGGCGATCATCGGGGCGAGGAAGCCGCCGGCCAGCTCGCCGACCCCCATGACCAGGCCGAGTGCGGTGGCCAGAGCGCCGCGGGGCACTGTCTCGGCGGGGATGGTGGCCATGAACAGGGTGAAGCAGCCGAGCCCGGTGTAGGTGAGCACGACGACCAGGCCGAGCACGACCGGATCGGTGACGTAGACCACCGCGAGCGGACACAGGGCCGCTGTCGCGGAGAAGGCGATCATGGTCGGCTTGCGACCGATGCGGTCGGAGACGGCCGGGGTGAGGAACCCCCACAGCACCCACCCCACGCCCAGGCAGGTCATGACGGCGCTCATGGTGCTCGGGGAGAAGCCCTTCACGGTCAGCAGGTAGGTGGGGGTGAAGGTGACGATGACGATGAACCACGTGAGGTAGCAGCATGCGACCGCCATGCACAGGACGATGTTGCGGTGCCCCAGAACCTCCCGCACCGACGGCTTCGGGGCGGCCGTCGTCTCGGGGACGGCCTCGGAATCAACGGTGGCGACGGGGATCCGGCCGCCGGGCGGCACCTCCCTGACCGACTTGGCGATCCAGGCCGCGATGAGCAACCCGGGCACGATGGTGACGAGCAGGGCGGTGCGCCAGCCGTGCAGCTCGGCCAGCCACACCACCGCCGGCGGAGCGAGGATCCCGCCCATCAGGCCGGCCGACGAGCCCTGGAGCAGCCCCATGTTGAGACCGCGACGGCCCTCCCGGGACGCTTCCACCATCAGCGACTGGGCCAGCGGCAGCACGGCTCCCTCCGCCACGCCCATCAGGGCCCGCGCGACGAGCAGACCGAGGAAGCCGGTCATCAGCCCGCCTGCCGCGGAGAAGCACGAGAAGAGGACCACCGCGGCGATCAGGATGGGCTTGCGTCTGCCGAGCTTGTCCGACAGACGGCCGGCCACCAGCCCGGACAGTGCCCACGTGAGGGCCAGCACTCCGGACAGGGTGCCCAGCTCGGTATGGGACAGGTGGATTTCCTCGCTGATGAACGGAGCGAGGAAGGGCAGCGCCTGGCGGTCGAAGAAGACGAATCCGAAGGCCAGGAAGAGGATCAGCAGCAGCCGGTTCTCATAGCGGTGTGCTGCACCGTTGCCGGCCGCGGGCGCTTGTGCGTCGGGCCGCACTCGGGTACGGATACGTGACATCGGAACCTCGTTCGGAGTGGCGGGACCGAGGTCACCGGAAGAGCGAGTCGACGTAGCCGGCACCGATGCCGACTTTGTCGTAGTGATTCCTGCACAGCTCGATGTAGTCGTGGACATCGAAGTAGCCGGTGGTCCCGCCGTCCTCGTCCAGCCAGATCAACGGACCCTTGACGATGAAGAACGCCTTCATGGGCTCGTCGCTCTCGTAGGCCACCAGCGTGTGCCCCTCGCCCGGGGCCTCGTAGACGAAGTCACCGGCCCGCGCGGTCCAGGGGCGCTCCAGGTAACCCCACTTGCCGGAGATCGTGTACGCGAACACCTCGTGCGGGTGGTAGTGCCGGTTGACCAGTCCGGCCTGCTTGGCGCAGAGGATGTCGGCCCAGGAGTTGTCCTTGACGTTGATCCACAGGGGGCGCGAACCCACGGTGTCGCTGAGCGGCGCGTAGTACCGGTCGTCGTCGGTGGCCACCTGGGACAGATAGACCTCCGGCTGAGCGTCGGGCTTCATCGAGTCGGTGATCGGCTTGAGGCCCTTCCAGAATTCCGACCTGGCTTCCTCGGGCATGTTTCGGCTCCTTTTCGTCGAGGTGGCCGACAGTGAACCCTTAGAACCGAGCTCGGGTCTTTCCCAGGGCGGACATGGCGGGTTGCCTGTTCGGGACATGCGCGGGCCGCGCCCGTCGACCGCGTCACCACCTCCCTTGAGTGATCTTGGTGAGGTGGGACGTACGGCTCAGCGGCGCATGATCACAACGGGCGCGACCTGCCCGACCAAGTGGTCCCCGCGACGGCACGACTCGACGGCTGATTCACCGCCGGACGGCCGCCGCATCGACGGGTTCGACCCCTACGTCCGCCATGCGCGTGACGACGCACGGCATGGTGCATCAGGTCACGAGCCGGTACACCGCGGCTGCGGCGTGCCCGCCGGGCCGGCCGCGGTGAAGCCGAACGACGTGGTGGCGTCCGGTGCAAGGGAGCCGTTGTGGGCGGCATTGCGGACGGTGGCCCGGCCCTGGGCCGCTGACAGAGAACCGTTCCAGAGGCTGGTGACGGTGGAACCATTCAAGTCCCAGGCGACAGACCATCCGGTGAGCGGGCCGGTGCCGGTGTTCTTGACCGTGACCTCCGCCTGGTGGCCGCCGGACCAGGACGAGACGGTCTTGAACTCGGCGACGCAGGTCTCGGGCGCGGGCTGCGGGCCCGGGCCCGGTCCGGGGTTCGTTGCGTAGGTCAGGCCGTGACCGTACGGGAAGAGAGGGTTCTTGCCGTCGCCGTCGTTGATCGGTTGCTGGGACGCGCTGCGCATCCAGGCAAGGGGCAGTTTGCCGCTGGGCGCATGGTCGCCGAAGAGCACGTCTGCTACTCCGCTCCCCTCCGTGCCCGGCAGCCAGGCCGCCAACAGCGCTTTCCAGTCGGACAGTTGGGCGGCGATGTCGAGCGGTCGGCCGGAGACCAGGACCACTACGACAGGCACTCCGCTCGCCTTCAGCCGGGCGAGGGTCTGCAGGTCCTCCTGGTCCAGTTCCATGCTCCCGGGCCGGTCTCCACGCATCTCCGCATACGGTGTCTCCCCGACAACCGCCACGGCGGCCGAGTATCCGGCGTCGATGCCGTTGCCGTAGCGGTTGTACGTGACCTGGGAGGAGCCGGCGGCGGCACGGATGCCCTGAAGAATCGTGGTGCCCTCGGTGATCGGGCCACTGCGGCCCTGCCAGCCAAGGGTCCAGCCGCCGCTCTGGTTGCCGATGTCGTCGGCGGACTTGCCGGCCACGAACAGCTTCGCGTTCTTGGCCAGTGGCAGGACGCCGCCCTCGTTCTTCAGCAGGACCTGCGAGGCGCGTACGGCCTCGCGGGCGAGCGACCGGTGCTCTGCGGATCCGACACCCGTCGTGTACGAGCGGTCGGTGAGCGGGTTCTCGAAGAGGCCGAGTTGGAACTTCTTGGTGAGGATGCGGCGGTTGGCGTCATCGACGCGAGCGACAGGGACCCGCCCGGCGGTCACTTCGGAGCGCAGCAGGCCGAGGAACTTCTTGTAGTCCTGCGGAACCATCACCATGTCCACGCCCGCATTGACGGCGGTGGCGATCTCCGCACCCGTGAAGCCGCTCTGCCCGTCCAGCTGGTCGACGGCGGCCCAGTCGGACACGACGAACCCGTCGAACTTCAGCTCGCCCTTGAGCAGGTCGGTGACCAGGTACCTGTGTGCATGCGATTTCACGCCGTTCCAGCTGCTGTACGAGAGCATCACCGAGCCCACGCCCCGCCGCACCGCCTCCTGGAAGGGCGGTAGGTGGATCGTGCGCAGCTCGGCCTCGGACAGTTCCGTGTCACCCTGGTCGACGCCGCCGGTGGTACCGCCGTCACCGAGGTAGTGCTTGGCGGTGGCCAGCACCGGGGCGGGGCCGGCGCCCAGGGTCTCGCCCTGTAGGCCGGTGATGAACGACGTCATGGACGTGGGCAGTTCGGGCTTCTCGCCGAACGACTCGTACGTGCGACCCCACCTGTCGTTGCGGGCCACGCACAGACAGGGGGCGAAGGACCAGTCGATGCCGGTGCCGGCGACCTCCTCGGCGACCGCGCGCCCGACCCGCCGCACCAAGGCGGGGTCGCGGGCGGCGCCGAGACCTATGTTGTGCGGGAAGATCGTCGCCCCGCGCACCGCGTTGTGGCCGTGCACGGCGTCGATGCCATAGATCATCGGAATGGCGAGGGGGGTGCCGAGAGCCGTGCGCTGCAGTGAGTCGTAGGTGTCGGCCCACGTCCGGGCGTTGTTGGGGCTGACCGTGGAGTCCCCGCCGGAGAGCACCGAGCCGATGCGGTATGCGGCGAGGTCCGCCTGCGGCACCAGGGCGTCCTTCTCGATCTGCGTCATCTGCCCGAGCTTGTCGTCGAGCGTCATCCGGGACAGCAGGTCGGTGACACGGTCTGCCACCGGCAGGGCGGAATCCCGGTACGGCAGGGCCTCGGACCCCGTCGAGGTGGCGGATCCACCGGCTCCAGCGGGCGGTGCCGCGCCGGTCAGGCCGATCACGGTGAGAGCGGCGGCGCACAGGGCGGCGACGAGCGCGGGACGTCGGGAGGACGGAGCGGGGCTCTGGCTCATGGCGTAAGGCCTTTCCGGGGGCGGCCGGAGGAGCGAGGGAGCGGAACGGTTGCCCCGGGGCCCACCCTTTCGGCGTGGGAAGTGGAGGGCAGGCCCGGGGGCGGTCCGGTGAGGAGGTGGTGCGACGTGCCGCACCGGGTCACGCGCAGGCGGTGCCGTTCAGACTGAACCCGCTCGGCCTGGCGAACGAGCCGCTGTAGGTGGCCTGGAAGCCGAACGTCTGGCTGCCACCGGGCGCGATCTGCGCGTTGTGGCCCAGGCCGCTCGCCGTCACCGCCCCCGAGGAGGGGGAAACGGTGGCGTTCCAGGCGTTGCTGATCCGCTGTCCGGAGGGCAGGGCGAAGGACAGCTTCCAGGCGTCCAGGGGGGACGAACCGGTGTTGGTGATCGTGACGTCGGCGGTGAAGCCGCCCTCCCAGACGTTCGGCGCGTAGGTCACCTTGCAGCTCGCCTTCGGGTCGCCGGGGTCACCCGGGTTGCCCGGGTTGCCCGAGCCGCCGGTGTTGACGGTCGACGAGAAGGAGTTCACCGCGAGTCCCGCACCGTTCTGCCACGGCTCGAAACCGGCCTGCACACTGGTCAGGTACCAGTCGTTCTGCGCCATCCCCCGGGAGACGGTCTGCCGGACGAAGTCCATGACGTCGAAGCTCCACCCGCTGATCGCCGAAGGGGCGACGAAGGAGATCACGTCGTTGGAGCCGTTGTTGCCCGTCCACACCTGCCAGCTGCGCCCGCCCACGGAGGCCGTGCCGCTCGGGGAACCGATGGGCTGGATCGAGCCCACCTTGTTGAACCAGATCATGATCTCGGTGCGGTTCACCCCGTCGGTGCGGGGCGTCGGATCCAGCCAGATGTCGTACGAGGCGTTGTACACGGCGTCGCCGACGAAGCCGTAGGAGATGCTGCTGGGCGCGCTGCTGATGCCGTTGATCCGAGCCGGGAGGTTGGTACCCGGTGAGCAGTTGGTGTAGTGGCAGCCGTTGTAGACGGAGGGGTAGGACTTCGGGGCGCCGTTGGTGGGCACGGAACCGTCGGCCTGAGTGACACGGAAGCCTGTGTCGGTGGCGGTGACACACTGCGTCGCGCTGGTCCCCCAGCGGTTGTTCTGGACGACGTAGCGCCCCTGGATGACGGTCGAGCCGAATTGCTGGCAGATGGTGGTGTCGGCCTGCGTCGCCGGCGCGACGGCCACCAGGGCGGCCAGGGTGGCGAGAGCCGTGAGCAGCGCACCGAACAGGGTGCGCGCGGTGAGTGGGTGACGTGGTGACGATCGCATGTGGGGGCCTCTCCGGGAGAGTGGAGCGGACGGGTGACGCACATTCGGAACGCCCCGCCCGATACATGTTGGGAGCGCTCCCACCCATTGCTTCGGTGACGGACTGTAGAAGCGCTCCATGTCCCTGACAACCCTTCGAACGGTGAACGTACGGAAGTGAACTGGAATGGCCAGGTCATGGGTCGACGGGAGGCGCAGTGGTGCTGCGACCACTCGGGCATGTCGGGAATGCTTCCCGAACAGCCCGGTTCCGCGGAAGGCGGTGCGGCTCCCGGTCAGTGCCGTTCGGACCGACGTCGAACGGCAGCATCTCGTCTGATACGCGCACGCGACGCGGTGGTGGGTTGTCCATGCCCGCCACGCCGCCGCCGGACGCGAGGAGTCGTCGGCCCGGGCCCCGCACAGCCTGTCCCGTGGGCGTCAGCCTCGGCCGCGCCGCCGAAACCGTCGTCGAAGCCGAGCCGTTGCGTGGGGAGGCAAGGCCGACCGGTCGCAGCGCCGGTGCACGTCGCGGTCCGCCGGGCCGCCTCGTTCGAGCCGGTCCCGGCGGACGCTCACCGTGTCAGAGGATTACGGCAGCGGCGGGTAGGCGTTCTGCATGAGCTGGCGGAACTGGGCGGAGAACCAGTGCCCGGCCACGGGCGCGTTCGGCAGGGCACCGGTGGGGTTGTTGCCGTTGCGGGGGTTACCGCCGTAGGTGGGGTCGCACATCCGGTCGAAGCCCTTGCCCTCGTCATTGGGGATGGCGGAGCTGGAGCCGTCGGACTCCCCCGGCGGCTTGACCCACACATAGGCGTCGATGCCGGCCGCCGGAGCCGCGGTGTGCCGCTCACCGAGGCCGGCGCCGCTCTGGTTGCACCAGTTGCCGGCGTGGATGCGCCGGTCGATGCGGCTGCCGTTGACGTAGTCGTCGACCGAGGTCTTCGGCCCGGGACCGGTCGGCCGTGCGGCGCCGCCCCAGCCGTTGCGTGAGGTGTCTATGAGCATGCCCAGACCGGAGTTGAAGCCGGCCGCGACGAGCTTTTCCCGCAGAGCGAGTGCGAACGACTGCTCGTCCACGTACTGGTTCCAGTCCACCCACTTGGCCTGCCGAACCGTCTGACCGTTCACCGAGTCGGTGACCTTGTAGTGCGGCTCCTTGGTGGGGCTGGTGTTCGCGGTGTTGACGATGAACCCGGCCACGTCGTTCACGCTCGCGCCGTTGGTGGTGGCGGTCTTGTAGAACTCCTGCACGGCGGGGCCCAGGTTGCTGTCCCAACCCAGCCAGCCGTGGTGGCCGGCGTCGATGTAGTTGTAGACGTTCGGAATGGCGCCGAGCTTGTCGAGAGCGTAGGCGACGCCCTTCTCGTAGTTGCCGTTGGCCTTCATGGCCACGCAGGCGTCGGTGGTGGTGGGGGTGCCGCCGGCGTTGGTGACCAGGTTCGGCAGCGAGTCGGGCTCGATGACGGTGGCGACCCTGAGGGAGGCGTACTTCGACTCGGAGAGGATCGAGGCGATGGGGTCGATGTACTGGGTCTTGTACTTGTCGAGGTCGTTCGGGCCGAGTTCGCCGTTGGACGCGAGGGCGGCGCAGTCGCGTCCAGGAAGGTCGTAGATGACCACCTGGATGACCAGGTCGCCGGAGCCCTTCTGCTTCAGGGCCTCGTCGAGATGGGCGCGCAGACCCATGCCGCCGTTCACACCGTTGATCGCGGCGATGCGGTCGAGCCAGACGGCGGTGGGCTCGTCGGCGATGCGGCTGCCACCCGGCTCTGCGGCGGCCTTGGCCGACCACTCCGGGTTCACATAGGCCTTGGCCCCGACATAGGGGTTGGCCACTCGGCCGTCGGTGCCACCGCCGTTGTCGCCTCCGTCCCCTCCGTCGCCCGGACCGCCTCCACCATCGACGTTGCAGGTCACGCCGTCGAGAGTGAACGTGGCAGGGATCGCGTTGCTGCCGCTGTAGCTGCCCTGGAAGCCGAAGCTGACCGAACCTCCGGTGGCGAGCGTGCCGTTGTATCCCTCGTTGGCGGCGGTGACGGCGGCCCCACTCTGGCTGATCTTGGCGTTCCAGCCGTTGGTGACCTTCTGATTACCGGAGTACGACCACTTCACCGACCAACTCGATTTGGCGGACGCGTTGTTGGTGATGGTGACAGCGGCGGTGAATCCGGTGTCCCACTGGTTCTGCACCTTGTAGTCCACCGTGCAGGGCGCGGCGGCGGCACCGGCGGGTGCCGTAAGGAGCGCAGTACCGGACGTTCCGGTGAGGAGCGCGAGGGCGGCGAGCAATGAGGTCCTGGTGCGACTCATGACTGGGGGTTCCTTCTCCTTCGGGGATGTTTCCTGCTGTTCGACGCGCAGGCGATCACGCAGTGCGGTGCCGCACGACGGCGTTGCACCGTCGCATTCCGAGATCAGCGAGGCTCCGGTCACCGGGCGCTTCGCCGGGACGCCGGGATGTGCACACCCTGCGCGCCACCGGAGACGCCCCGTCCAAGTACAGGCCGTTGACGGTGTGCAGGCGACGAAGTGGTAGGCGCTGGTACTCGCTGCCGGCAGGGGGTGCGCACGTCCGGGCTGCGCACCGCTTCTCGGCGTGCCGACGGCGGTGCTGATCGACCTTCGGATCCTGCTGTGCGCTGCGAAACGGCCCGGGCTGATTCCTCACAGCGTCGGCGGGTGCACACCGGCAGGATCCGGTGTGACGTGCGGGGAGGCTAGGAGCTCGTTGCCGCATACCGCGGCTGCGAGCAGTGAAGATGGGGGGTGTCGCATGAGCGACTCCTTGCAGTTTGGCGCGCCTTGACCGGCGCGTCGACTGATGGAACCGCTCCCACTGGTGCGAGCAAGGTAGCGCCGAACGGCACGGTTGCCCAGAGGTTCCGCGAAACTTTCGATGAACTGAACCGTTCTCCGTCTTCGACTCTTCAAGCGCCTTGACCGCTGTCATGCTCATCCCCATTATGGGAGCGCTCCCACTGGCCAAGACTTGTCCTTCCCCGAGCCGTTAGCCGCTAGGAGGAACCAGTTCATGGATCCCGGACGCAATCGCAGAACAGTTCGGCGGGTGTGGACCGCCGTGGCGGCCGCTTTAGCCCTACCCCTGTCGATGCTGGCCGCCGGCTCACCGACCGCGCAGGCGGCGGCACTTCAGTGCAGCGTCGACTACAAGACGAACGACTGGGGTTCCGGTTTCACGGTGGACCTGACCCTCACCAACCGCGGCACGGACGTGATCGACGGCTGGACGCTGACCTACGCCTACTCCGGCAACCAGAAGCTGGGCAACGGCTGGAACGGCACCTGGTCGCAGTCCGGCCAGACCATCACCGTGAAGAACGCCGCCCACAACGCGCGGGTGGCGGCGGGTGCCGCCGTCTCCGCCGGTGCCCAGTTCTCCTACAGCGGCTCCAACACCGCGCCGACGTCGTTCTCGGTCAACGGCACCACGTGTACCGGCGCGCACCAGCCGCCGATCGCCGTGCTGACCAGCCCGAGCGCGGGTGCCGTGTACACCCAGGGGCAGGCGGTGCCGCTGGCGGCCACCGCGGCCGCCGCGGACAGCGCCACGATCAGCAAGGTGGAGTTCTACGACGACACCAGGCTGCTGGGCACGGACACGAGCGCGCCCTACGCGCTGTCCGT